>CALMWO010000221.1 GCA_937873805.1 uncultured Hyphomonadaceae bacterium | reverse complement strand
CGGCGGATGGGCTGGAAGACGGGCTCGACATTGCTCTCACCGTGGACGAGGCGCGTGCCGGCTTCGGCAGGGACAATCAGGCCGCGGGCCAGACCGCGATCATGGAAGGCGCCGAAGAAGTGGGCCGGACGGCCATCGAGCAGCGTGACGCGAATGTCGATGGGATCGCCGGGCCGGCCGGATCGTAGCGGTGTGGAGATGCGCACGCGCGCGAGACCGTCGAACTGCGCTAGCAACGCTTCCAGCGACCACGCGCCATCGATCGACGACAGCGGGCCGCCGGGCTCGGCGCGGATGGTGAGCACGCCAGTGGTTTCGTTCCACGACCAGAGCGCCGCACGCGCGGACGCCGCTAGAGAGTTGGCTGCAAGCTGGTTCATTTCGCCCCGGCGAATCAGGTCAGGCGGAGACAAACGCCTCGGCGGCGGCAAGTCCAGCCTTCGGGCCGACCGCCGAAGCAATACCCGGATTAGCCAGTGTTTCTGCGGCCACGCGCCTGACGTCAGCAGTCGTTACGGCGCCGATATGGCCGAGCACTTCCTCGACGCTGACGAGGCGGTCGAAGGTGAGGAGTTCGTAGGCGGCGGAGCCGGCGCGGGCGGCGGGGGCTTCGGCGGACATGGCAAACTGAGCGGCGGCGACGGCCTTGGCGCGCGCCATTTCGGCTTCGGTGGGGCCAGCCGTCGCCAGATCGGCCCAGATGTCGCTGGTGATCTTCACGACTTCGGCGGCGTCCTTCGGATCGCTGCCTGCATAGACAGAGATACGGCCGCAATCGGCGTGCTGATCGCATGAGGCGTCGATCGTGTAGGCCAGCCCCCTCGCCTCGCGGACGTCCTGGAAGAGACGCGAGGCCATGCCGCCGCCGAATATCTCGGCAAAGATACGGGCGGCGAAGCGGTCGGGAGAGGTTGCGGAGACAGTGCGGCGGGCGAGCACGATGTGGCTCTGTTCGAGCTTGCGCTGTTCGGCGCGGAGAGCGGCGACGCCGGCTACGGGCGCGGCGGACGTGGGCGCGGGATCGCCTTTGCGCGAGGCAAGCCAGCGATCGACGACGCTGAGCACAGCCTGACGGTCGAAGGCGCCGGCGACGGAGACGACCGTGCGCGGCGGCGAGCAGTTGTTGGCGCCGAAGCCGACGAGATCGTCGCGCGTGATGGTTTCGAGCGTCTGTTCCGTGCCGAGGATGGGGCGGCCGAGCGGGTGGCCGGGATAGCTGGCGACCTGAGCCAGTTCGAAGACAAGATCGTCGGGCTGGTCTGCGGCTTCGCCGATCTCCTCGCGCACGACGCCCTTCTCGCGCTCGATTTCGTCCTGCGGGTGATCGGGTGCGAAGGCGAGTGCGAGCGCAACATCCAGCATCTCGGGCGCGTCGGGAGCGAGGCAGCGGACGAAGTAGTTCGTGAGTTCATAGCCGGTCGAAGCGTTCATGACGCCGCCCCGCGCCTCCACCGCTTCAGCGATTTCGCGCGCATTGATGCCGTTGGCGCTCTTGAAGGCCATGTGCTCGAGGAAGTGGGCCAGGCCATTGCGCGCATCAGACTCGTGGCGCGCACCGGCGCCGAGGAAAACACCGACTGCCGATGTGCGCAGATTGGGCATCGTGTCGAACACGATCCGGGCGCCGTTGGGCAGTGTGATGACTTCGCGCGCGTCAGCCATCAGCCGGCCTTCGCGACGATGGCTTCGACGCGCTGACGAACGAAATCGGCGCTCATCGGGCCCGTCTCGAATTTCTCGGGCTTCGACATGAAGGCGTGCGCGCGATCTGGCAGGCCGACATCGATACCGAGGGCCTGCTTCACGGTTTCCGGGAATTTCGCGGCGTGGGCGGTGGCGAGGGTCACGACTGGCCCATCCACGTGAGGGCTGCGTCGCGCGGCGGCGAGACCAACGGCGGTATGCGGGCACACAATCCAGCCGGTTTCGGCGTGGGTGCGTTTCATTTCGTCGATCGTTTCGTGATCGCTGACACGCTCGGCGGACAAACCCATAGTGCCGAGCTTCGCGGCGGCAGACTTGGGCAGCGGTGCTTCGCCCGAATTGGCGAGTTGCGCATAGGCGCTCGCGACAGCGGCGCCATCGCGGCCAGCGGCTTCGAACAACAGGCGTTCGAAGTTGGAGGGAAGCTGGATGTCCATTGCGGGGCTGAGTGTGGCTGCGGTGTGCCCCTTCTTGAGCGGCAAGCCGGCGATCAGGCGCGCCATGGCGTCGTTGGCATTCACGGCGGACACGACGTCGAAATGTTTCAGCAGGCCGCAGCGCGATGCGACATAGCCGGCGAGCGCGTCGCCGAAGTTTCCGGTCGGCACGACGAAGCGGACATTGCGATCGCGCCCCAGCTGCGCCTGCGCTTGCGCGAAGTAGACGCTCTGCGCCGCAACCCGCGTCCAGTTGATCGAATTAACGGCGGCGAGGCGCGTGCGGCGGCGGAACTGATCGTCGGCAAGCAACTGCTTGAGGATTGCCTGCGTGCCGTCGAAGTCGCCTTCGAGCGCGAGGTTGTGAATGTTGTCAGCGCCTGTGGCCGTCATGAACAGGCGCTGGGTAGGCGACACGCGGTTCAGCGGATGGAGGATGACCATGTCGACGTGCTTCGAGCCGGCAAAGGCAGAAGCGGCGGCGCCGCCTGTATCGCCCGACGTGGCGCAAAGGATGGTCATGCGCTCTCCACGCATGCCGAGGATATGGTCGTAAAGCTGCGCGATCAGGCGCATCGCCACATCCTTGAAGGCCAGCGTCGGGCCGTGATGCAGTTCAAGCATCCAGCGGCCGGGGCCGACTTCAGTGAGCGGAGCAACCGACTGGTGAGCGAACGGCGCATAGGCGCGCACGCACATCTCGCGGATCACCTGCTCGGGCAGGCTGGCGCCAGCGAAGGCTGAAAGAATGCGGGTGGCTGTCTCGACATAGGTGGCGGTCGCGTTGGGACGCTCGACCTGCGGAAAGCTGTCCGGGCTGAACAGGCCGCCATCGGGCGCAAGGCCCATCAGGCTCGCCGAGACGAAGTCGGCCGGCTCGGCATTACCGCGGGTGGAGACGTATTTCATTCCTTCGTCGTGCCTTTGTCAGTTGGCCTTCGGCGGAAGCGCAGACGGCCCGCCCGTGCGTGAAACACGGCGTATATCACCGCGAAAGCCGCCGCCATCCCGAACCATGTAACGGCATAGCCGATATGGCTCTCAGGCGGCGTGCGGGTGAGAAAATCCGGAGTTCCGGCCAGCGGTGTCAGGATGAAGCCGGCGTTGAGGGGCGCGGCCTCGAGCGTGGTCGCCATGAGGGGCGCATCGAACCAGTGCCATTCATTCGTGGCAGGCGAGTTCTGGGCCGCCATCAGGGGCTTTGCAGGCCAGGCATCAACGAGGAAGCGATCTGGCGGCGCTTTGGGCGCCGTGAGCAGCACACCACCCGGCCCGCCGATCTCCAGCGGCTCAAAGCCCGTTTCCGCGAGGACGACGCCACAGGAGAGCTGCACAGCCTGGAAAAGGCGCCAGCCAGCAGCGCCGTCAGCTGCGTGACCAAACACCCGCAACGAGCTCCCGCTCGCCTGAGGCGGCGCGACGACCTCGCCTGTCGTTGGCGTCTGGGCGCAAAGGGCGGCTTCCGGCGCCAGGGGTTCCGCCTTCGCGGCCTGTTCGAATTGAACGATCAGATCCGCCTTCCAGCTGGCGCGCTGGACCTGCCAGACGCCGAGCGCGATCAGCGCGGCCAGCGCCGGCACGGCGATGATCGTCAGGATGGGGAACGGTCGAAAGTACATCAGCCGGGTGTAGCCCCCCAATCAGCCGGGGACTACTCCTGCGAGCTGTCCTGAACCCGGCCTTCACCGGCCTTGTGCTTCCATTGCAGCGCGAAAAGCAGGGCTTTCACGGGCCGAAGGAAGAATAGGCAGAACGCGAACGTGATCGGCGGCCAGATCAGGATGTGGACCCAGCCCGGCGGGCGGAAGGCAAACTCGAAGAACATGGCCGAGGGCACGATGAAGATCAGCGCCGCGAACATGACGAAGAAGGCAGGACCATCGCCGGCATCGGCAATCGTCAGGTCGGCGCCGCAAGCATCGCAGCGCTCCTTGAAGGTGAGAAAGCCACGAAACACCCTGCCCTCACCGCAATTCGGACAGCGACACTTCAGTCCGGCAGATAAAGCAGAAACGGCCATGACGACCTCAGGCTGAAGCGCCCGCTGAAAGCGACGGCGCCAGATACAAAACCAGATAGGTGACGACCCACACAGCGGCAACGACTGCCCAGTTAAGTGCGACAACGTGGAAGCCCAGCGGCTTCTGCTTGGTTGCGACCCCGGCGATCAGCAGGACGACAGAGAGCGCCAGCAGGATGAAGCCGATGAAGAACTGGATGTTGAAGGCCTGGCTGAGTCCGTAGAGCAGGTAGACGTGCAGGAAGCCCTGCGGAAACGATGTGTCGCCGCTGAGCCATTGGTCGGCGATGAACCAGTTGCCCGCTGCGCCAAGCGCAAGCGCCAGCACGGCGAGGCCGACCGCAAACCAGATGCGCGATTTCCGAAAAACGAAAATGGCGGCGATTGCGGCTGCGCCCGCAGCAAGCATCAACAGCGTCGCCCACATCAGCGGACCGTTTGCCTGGAACGGCGTTGCCAGGACGACCTGACTG
>CALMWO010000220.1 GCA_937873805.1 uncultured Hyphomonadaceae bacterium | reverse complement strand
GTGAGGCTGACGTCGAACGGCTCAACGTTCTCACGCACGATGGTGACGGAGATCGCCGAGTTGATCTCGCCGCGCATCTGCTTGACGGCGTCGTTGAGCGGGAGACCGACAATCGACTTGCCGTCGATGGCGGTGAGGAAGTCGCCGGACTTGATGCCAGCGCGGAAGGCGGGCGTGCCATCCATCGGGGACACGACTTTCACGAAGCCGTCCTGCGCGGTGACTTCGATGCCGAGGCCGCCGTATTCGCCGGAAGTCTGGGCCTGCATGTCCTTGAAGTCGTCGGGGTCGAGATAGCTGGAGTGCGGGTCAAGCGAGGAGAGCATGCCGTTGATCGCTGCTTCGATCGCTTCAGACTCGTCGAACTCGGTGACGTAGTTGGCTTGCGCCTTGGCGACGATCTCGGCGAACAGCTCAAGCTGCTTGAAGGTCTGCGCTCGCTTTTCGGAGGCGCTTCCGTTGGTCGTTACGGCGAAGGCCGTAAAGCCGACACCGGCTCCGACAAGGCCTGCACCGGCGATGGCGCCCAACAACCACTTGCGCATGTCGCGCTGCTCCTCTGACATATCCCGCCGACCCTTACCTTGCCGTCATCTGCGCGAAGTACAACAGCGAATGACGCCGCGCCGATGCACTTTTCGCACTACCGTTCGTCGCAGCCCTGGTTTGGGGTCCGATCGTCAGGTCCGGCGCCCAAGCCATTTCTCAGGGTCCACAGGCTGACCCTTTCGTCTTACCTCCAGATAAAGTTCCGGAGATGGCGACTTGCGGTCAGCCATGCGGCCTATGGGTTCGCCTGCCAGCACCCACTGTCCAGCCTCGGGATAAAGGGCGTCAAGGCCGGAAACCACGACGAGCACGTCGCTCCCTACGTCAAGGATGACCATCAGGCCGTAGGAGCGGAAAACACCCGCATACTGCACCCTGGCATCGAGTGGGGCGATCACTTGCGCTGACGAACGCGTGACGAGGGTGAGGCCCTCCTGCTTTTCGCCAGCCACGGTCTGTCCGAAGCGGTGGAGCCGTGTGCCGACGGCGGGCTGCAGCGGCGACGTCGTGCTGGCCGGAGGCCGGGCGGCGACAGCGGCGGGCGGCTTGGCAGGCGTTGTCGAAGGTTTGGCCGGGCCGGGCTTCGCGGGCGTCCTGCCTGGCGATGGCTTCACGGAAGGCTTTGCGGGGGCTGCCTTGGCGAGACTGGCAAGCAGGTCGCGCAACGTGTCCGCCTCCGCAGCGAGGCGCCTGGATTCGGCGCGGGCGGCGGCGGTTTCGGCATCCAGCGTTGCGGAGGCGCGGCGCTTTTCTTCAGCCAGCGCTGCGATCTCTTCGCGGCGAGCCGAGAGTGCGCCAGTGGCGGAGGCGAGGTTGGCCTGCTGCTGGCGTGTTTCGGCAGCGAGACGATTGAGAGTTTCGATCTGTGACTTGAGTTCGGAGGCGCGCTTCGAGAGCGCCGGCGCAGCGTCTGACATCAGGATGGCGGCGCGGACGGCTGCGGCTGAATCTTCGGGGCTTGCGGCGAGGGCGGGCGGGCGGCGTGAGCCGAACGTCATCAGGGCGGCGAGCAGGTCGTCGAGGGCTGCCTGGTCGGCGGAGAGCGCTGTGCTGGCGGTTTGCGATTCGTCAGCGAGAATCATCAGCTGTTCCTCTGCCGAGTAGGCGGCCTCCTCGCGGGCGGTCGAATCCTCCGCGGCGGCGATCAGATCTGCGTCGATGTCGGAGAGGGCGCGGGCTGCAGCGCTGGATTTTGCCTCCAGCGTGCGCAGGCGGGCCACGGCTGCGTCGCGGGCGGTCTCGGCGCGCTTGAGATCATCCTGGGTAAAGGTCTTCGGTGGTGCGCGAGGCGGCGTGCGGGACTGGGCAAACGCCAGTGCAGGGGCTGCAAGCAGCAGCAGAATGAGGGCAAGTCTGCGCATTACTCGCGGTGGTAAGGTGATCCGGCCTCGATCGAAAGGGCGCGGTAGACCTGTTCGGCGATCATCACGCGGACGAGGCGGTGCGGCCAGGTCTGGACGCCGAAGCTGATGGTGTGGCGGGCGGCGGCGGCGACCGCGGGCGACGTTCCGTCAGCGCCGCCAATGACAAAGCTGCAGGCGTCTTCGCCGGCATCCCGCCAGCGGGCAAGGCGCTTTGAAAGGTCTTGGGAGGTCCAGGCTTCCCCGCGTTCATCGAGGCGGATCAGGATGCCTTGCCCATGCTTGGCGAGAAGGCGCGTGCCTTCATCATCCTTTGTGCTGGACGGGATCTCGATCTCCTCGACCGCGCGATAGCCGAGCGACTTGCCGCTCTTCTGCGCGCGCGTGAGATAATCGTCCACGAGCTCGCGCTCCGGCCCGTCCTTCATGCGACCGACGCAGAGGATGCGGATGCGCACCTGGAATGGCTGGGCTAGTTGGCGGTGGCGGCGCGCGTGGTCGGCGGGGCGTCTGAGGCCCAGATCCGCTCGAGATTGTAGAACTCGCGCACTTCCGGCCGGAAGATGTGGACGATGATGTCGCCCGCATCGATCAGCACCCAGTCGGCATTCGGCAAGCCTTCGACGCGGACCTTTGATGCGCCAGCTTCCTTCAGCTTGCGCGCGACATGGTCGGCGAGCGCCGCGACGTGACGGGCCGAGCGGCCGGACGCAACCACCATGGCGTCAGCCATTGGCGATTTTCCGGCGAGCGGAATGTTGAGAATGTTCTCGGCCTTGTCGTCGTCGAGCTGCTGGGCGACCAGGCGGGCCAGTTCGAGCGGATCAGGTGTGGCCGGCGTGGGCGGGGTGACGACCGGTTTCGAGACTGAACTCTTGCCGGTCTTGGAGCTGCGAACTGCGGGCAGGGCGGGTGTCCTTCGAGTTGATATTGACGCTAAGGATATCACGTGGGGGCGGGACTCGCGAGGGGAAAGGGCGGCCGGGGCCGGGCGGACCGGCTTCCTGATCATCTTCATCTGGAAGACAGAAGATGGCTGGCCGCCGCCTTCCAACAGAATTTCTAAAGCCAACTAATACTACCTAGTCAGTCGTGTTTAAGCTTCTAATGTTCTCAACGGGCGCAGGGATGGCCGCGCTATATGGAGAACGACTATGGCGCGGACGGGCCAAACTACCCAATTTCAGTCGAGTAACCGTATCAAATACGGGATCTCAGTTGCCGCGATGGCGGTTCTCTGGTCGGCCCCCGCTTTTGCGCAAAGCGCGCCGGAAGAGCCAATTGTCCAGGAAACCGTGGCTGCGCCGCCCGCCGGTCCGAGTGCGGATGACCAGCAGGCCGTGCCGCCGGCGATCCAGCCGGGCGACCGGGTGATCGTGACGGCCCGCCGCGTCGAGGAAGACGTTCAGGACGTGCCGATCCCCGTGGCCGTGCTTTCGGCGGATCTGCTGGCTGATACGGGCGCATTCAACATCGGCAAGCTCAACCAGCTTGTCCCGTCGGTTCAGTTCTACTCGACCAACCCGCGCAACTCCCAGGTCAACATCCGCGGCCTTGGCGCTCCGTTCGGCCTGACCAATGACGGCATCGAGCAGGGTGTGGGCCTCTATGTCGACGGCGTCTACTTCGCGCGTCCCGCTTCGTCGGTGATGGACTTCATCGACATCGAACAGGTCGAAGTCCTGCGCGGACCGCAGGGCACGCTGTACGGCAAGAACACCACCGCCGGTGCGATCAACGTCGCGACCAAGGCGCCGGAATTCACGCCGTCGACGGATGTCGAACTCAGCTACGGCAATCTCGGTTACTTCCAGGCCAAGGCGACGACCACGGGCCCGCTGACGGACAACCTGGCCTATCGCGTATCGTTCTCTGGCACCCAGCGCGACGGCGTGCTGTGGAACACCACGGATCAGGATGATCTCAACGACATCAGCAATATCGGCGCACGCGCCCAGCTGCTGTGGCGGCCCAGCGATACGCTGGATGTGAAGCTATCGGCGGACAATACCGTGCAGCGCCCCGAAGGTTATGCGCAGGTGTTCGCCGGCGTGGTGCCGACACAACGCCCGCTCAACCGCCAGTACGCAGCGCAGGCGGCATACTACAATTACGCGCCGCCGAGCCTGAACCCGTTCGATCGCGTGACCGATCTCGACACGCCGCACCGCTCCAATTCGGATCTTGGCGGCGTCGCGTTGAACGTTGACTGGGATATCGGCGGCGGCACGCTGACGGCGATTTCCGCCTGGCGTTACTGGCTCTGGGATCCGTCGAACGACCGTGACTTCCTCGGCCTGCCGATCCGTACGCTGTCGCAGAATCCGTCCAAGTCCTACCAGTGGTCGCAGGAAGTTCGTTACGCCGGTGATTTCGGCGAGAACCTGAACTATGTCGTCGGCGCCTTCTGGTTCAACCAGGTCACCAAGACGCTGGGCCGCGAAGAGCAGGGCTCGGCCGCCTGGCGCTGGCTGACCAACCCGACGACTGCCAACCAGACGCTGGGACTTGCCGGCGCCTTGACCGGCTATGGTCAACGCGTCGAGATCCGTTCGGACCATACGAGCAAGGCTCTGTTCGGCCAGCTTGAGTGGAAGGTGAACGATCAACTCCGCATCCTGCCGGGCCTTCGCGTGAACTTTGACGAGAAGAGCGGCTATTATCGCTCGCGGACCTATGGTGGCACGCAGTACGCGGCAGGAACGGCGGGGCGGAACCTCCAGCTCAGCATTCTCACGCCGCTGGCCTATGAGTCGGAAGGCGAGGACGACAACGTCTCCGGCCAGCTGACGGTCGCTTACGACTTCGCCGACAATTATCACGCCTACGCCACCTATTCGACAGCGTTCAAGACGTTCGGCCTGAACAACAACGGCATTCCGCTCGACAGCGCCAACCAGCCTGTGCTCGACCTTGCGTCGATCAAGCCGGAAGACACCAAGCATATCGAGATCGGCCTCAAGACAGAGCCGTTCCCGGGCGTCGTGGCGAACATCACCGCCTTCCACACCACGATCAACGACTTCCAGGTCAGCGTCTCATCCAACCAGTCGGGCACGCTGCGTGGCTACCTCGCCAACGCGGACGAGGTTCTCGTGCAGGGCGTCGAGTTCGACGGTTCGTGGCGCATCAACAGCAACTTCAACCTGTATGGCAACCTCGCCTACACCGACGGCAAGTATGAGAGCTTCACCGAGGCGCCTCCGGCGCTGGAAGACTCGGGCGGCGCCATCGGCTTCGTCGATGCTTCAGGCACGCGCCTGCCGGGCCTGTCGCTCTGGGCTGCTTCATTCGGCGGCGAGTACAAGTTCGACGGCGAGTTCGCGAAACGTCAGGGCGAGTTCTTCATCGCGCTCGACGCAAGCTACCGCTCGGAATTCTCATCGAGCGCCACTGAGTCCGACTATCTCAACATCGACGGCTACACGCTGGTGAATGCCCGTGCCGGCTTCCGCGGTGATGATGGCTGGGACTTCTATGGCTGGACCCGCAACGCACTCGACGAGGACTATTTCGAGATGCTCAACGCGGGCGGTTCGAGCTCGGGTTACTATGCAGGTCTCCTCGGCGACCCGCGCACCTATGGCGTCACGCTGAGAGGGAGTTTCTAGAGATCGGAATTCCGCCGCGCCGCCCTGGTGCGCGGATAGAGGGGCGGGTTGCATCGATTGCGGCCCGCCGGTCCCGGCCCCCGTCCGGAATGGGATCAGCTTCAGCGACCGCTTCTTCGTCCTCCAGCGGCCCGCCCCTCGACCAGTTACCTGGAAGCTGCAAGCGCCGGAGGTCTGTCATATGTGACAGTCTCCGGCGTTATTGTTTCACCGCACTCCGAGCAGGCGATGACGGGGTGGAATTTGTGCCCGCAGGTGGTGTGGCGGCGGTTAGGCGGGCGGACGCGTTTGGGCATGTGCGTCTCCGCCCAGTGCGCCATGGTCATCATGACGGGCTGGAGCGCACGACCGCGCGCGGTCAGCCGGTATTCGTAGCGCGGCGGATGCGCCTCGTACTGAACGCGCTCCATCACGTCGTGCTGGACCAGATGAGCGAGGCGCTCGGAGATGACCGCTCGGGACGCGTGCGTGGACTGCTGGAATTCGTCGAATTTCGTCGCCCCGCGCATCGCGTCACGCAGGATCAGCAGCGTCCAACTGTCGCCGATGACCGACATGGCCTGCGCCAGCGGGCAGGGAATTGCGTCGATTTGACTCCACTTCATGCCGACCTCCCGGGTTCGTGTCCGAGCGTGTGTCCCCCAGCGATTGACCCTGCTTGGGAACCAGATGAGATTGAGTTCAGAAAACGAACTTACATACGTCTGGGAGGACGGCAATGGACAGCGTCAAGCTGGGACGACCGCTCAAAAGCGCGGTTGGATTGATTGCGCTTGCCGCCGGGCTTGGGCCCGTCGCGATGGCGCAGCAGGCGCCTGTGCCGTCGCCCACCGACAAAGCCGCGCCCGCGCAAGCCGCCCAGGATGGCGTGCAGACGTTCGAGGTCGGCTTTTTCAAACAGTACAATCCCGTGACGGCGGCCGACATCGTCAACCGCGTGCCGGGATTCGAGATCGATGACGGCGAAGCGCTGCGTGGCTTTGGCGCGACGGCCGGCAACGTGCTGGTGAATGGCGAGCGGCCTTCCTCCAAGATCCTGATCTCGGAACAGCTGAAGCGCATTCCGGCGGATTCTGTCGCGAAGATCGAGCTGATCTCCGGCTCTGCGTCGAATGTCGACGTGCGCGGCCAGACGCAGCTTGTGAACGTCGTGCTTAAGAAGACAACGCAGGGCGAGAGTTCGCCAGGCACATGGGTCGTCGACGTTCGCAGCCTGCAGTACTCGAACCGGGTCGGCGGGCAGTTCCAGCTCACCAAGAAATTCTCACTGGGCGAAACGGCGGACCTGACGCTCGATTTCCAGCTTCCGAACCTGCGCGGCCGGACCGAAAGCTTTGAAGCCGTGCGCAATCCGGCGGGCGATCTGACGAGGTATCGCCAACAGCTTGGCCAGCCCAACCAGATCGGCGTGCAGGGATCGGGTGTGCTGAAATGGCGGCCGACGGCTGAGGACACTGTTGGCCTGAACGTCCAGATCGCTCCGACCTGGAACACCACCAATATCGGATCGATCGATTACACACCCGCAGGCGCGTTCGAGCGGGGGACATTCGGTTTCGTTGACTACACAAACAATTATACGGCCGAAGTCGGCGCCGACTGGGAGCATCGCTTCTCGCCGGAACTTTCGGTAAAGCTCATCGGACTGGGCACGTTCACTGGCGTGGATCAGGACGATCTCTTCCACATCTTCACGCCGACCGGCACGGCGGGGCCGAGCGGCCTTGCAACCATACGCACGATCAACCGCACCACGGAAGGCGGCGAGCGCGTGGGACGTGGCTTCGTGACGTGGCGCCCGAACGGCGCGCACACGATCGACATCGGCATGGAAGGCGCTTTCAACTTCCGCGAAACGACGCTCGATATCTTCAATGACATAGGCGCAGGACCTGTTCCGCAGGCGTTGCCGGTGTCGGATACGCGCGTGGAAGAGACGCGGGTCGAGCCCTTCATCACAGATGTGTGGAAGATATCTCCGCAGCTCACGCTGGAGAGCGGATTCATCTACGAGGCCTCGACGATCAAGCAGTCGGGCGACGAGGTGAAGGAGCGCGAGTTTTCGTATCCCAAGCCGCGCCTGATCGCGACATGGCAAGCGGCTGAGACCGACCAGTTGCGCGCGAGCGTGACCCGCGAAGTGGCGCAGCTCGATTTCGCGGAGTTTGGTTCGTCCATCAACGTGGTCGATGAATCGAGCCTGATCGGCAATCCGGATCTCGAGCCCGAAAAGACGTGGAAGGCGCGCGTCGAATGGGAGCACAAGTTCGGTAAGCGCGGCGCAGTGACGATGGCCGTCTTCCACGATGCTGTGGAAGACGTGCAGGACTTCGTCCCGCGCACCATCTGCAACGTCATCGGGCAGGTTCCGTGCGCGCCGGCAAATTTGCGAACCTATGATGCGCCGGGCAATATCGGCGACGGTACGCGTACCGGCGTCGAAGTGCGTGGCGCCTTGCCGCTGTCGCCGCTGATTCCCAATGCCGAAGTGCGCTTCTCCGGCATGTATCAGGAGACCGATGTCACCGATCCGCTGACGGGCGAGTCGCGTCGCTTTTCCACCGAGCGCGAGTGGACTTACAACGTCGCTTATCGTCAGGAGCTGCCTGAGCTGAAATCGGCGTGGGGCGGAAGCGCCAAGGGCACGTCGGACAAGTTCGAGTACAAGTATCTCGAAGAGATCGCGTTCGACCGTCCCGGCAGCGCCATCGAAGTGTTCGCCGAGACTACCCAGATTCCGGGTGTCACGGTGCGCGCTTCCGTGACGAACATCTTCCACGTTGAAGAGACGCGCGTGCGCAGCTTCTTCGCTGGCAGCCGTGCATCTGATGTGCTGCAGCGCACTGAAGAGCGGAAACAGAAAGGCGGCCCCGAGGGAACCCAGTGGGTCGCGGTGCGGGTATCGGGGACGTTCTGAGCGCGGCGAGGCGCTTTGTTGGGCGTCGCGGTGAAGACCGTGGAGTTCCATCGCAGCGGCGCTGCAACAAAGCTGGAGCTAAAGGACCGTGTCGACGTTGTGCGTTATGCCATCGCTCCTGGATGGCTGACGAACAGCGCCTGACCGCAGCGCGTCCGGCCCCGGCAAATATCCCTGAAATCCGGGGGAATGCCCGGGGTTATTCGCGGATGCGACATGCATAGGGTCCGATTCGTCTGGAGGCGGATTTGGCGCGCGGCGATGGGAAGCTCAAAAAGGGAAGCGGCGCAGGCCGGACAAAGAAACCTGCGACGTTGAAACTCGTTCGCGTCGAGCCAAAGAGCCGCAAGGGCATCCTGCTGGTGTTCGAATCCAGCGGAGAAGAGCGGGGCTGGCTGCTTGAGCAGACATCGCTGACCGAATTCATGGCCCTGTTGCTCAGGGGGCGAATGCAAATGGGGCGGCGCATCCATCTCGACCAAGTCGAGATAACGATAGAACCACCCCTGGTGCTCGCCGACGATCCGCTGCTGTGTGTGGCAATGGGGCCGCTGGAGCTGTGTGCGCCGGTCGACCGGGCGACGGTCAGGGCCATGAAGACAGATCTCGACCGGGCGATGAAGCGGCCACGCTAGCGGATATCTGGAGTTTTCAGGTCTTTTTGCATGGCCGTGTCGGGCCGGGTTATCCTCGTGCGTCCTTAGGTCAAACGAGGTGCGCGCCGATGATGTATGCGGTTCTCTGCTACAACAATGAAGAGATGGTCTGCGGCTGGTCCAAGGAGCAGGACGCCGCCGTGATGGCCGATCTCTCCAGGGTTCACGACAAGTGGGAAGCCGCGGGCAAGCTCAAGCCTGCGATCCGCCTGCTGCCGACCTCGGCGGCGACCACGCTGCACAAGCAGAAGGATCTCGTGATCGACGGGCCCTATGCCGAGACGAAAGAAGCGCTGCTGGGGTTCTACATCATCGATGTCGAAAACCTGGAGGAAGGGCTGAGCTTCGCGCGAGAGCTTGGCAAGGCCAATCCGGGCGGGGCCTATGAGCTGCGTCCGATCCAGCTCTATCTGCCGGGCTCGCCAACCGATGGTGTCTATTCGCAGGGCGTGATGCAGGATCATGCGCCGGCGGGATCGCGGTGACGGACCAGGTCTGGATCGAGAACGCGCTGACGACATCGCGGCCGCAGGCCGTGGCGGCGTTGCTGCGTTACTTCCGCGATCTCGATGCGGCCGAGGAAGCTTACCAGGAGGCGTGCCTTCGGGCGCTTCGCAACTGGACCATCAATGGTCCGCCACGTGATCCGACTGCTTGGCTGATCATGGTGGGGCGCAATGCGGCGCTGGATGCCGTGCGCAAACGGTCGAAGCAGGCGCCCATGCCGGACGAGGCGCAGGTTTCCGATCTGGAAGACGTCGAAACACCGATGGTGGAGCGGCTGGACCACAGCCAGTATCGCGATGATGTGTTGCGGCTGATGTTCATCTGCTGTCATCCGGACCTGCCGGCGACGCAGCAGATCGCGCTGGCGCTGCGCATTGTTTCGGGCCTGACGGTGAAGCAGATCGCGCGGGCATTTCTTGTTGGCGAAGCTGCGATGGAGCAGCGCATCACGCGGGCAAAGGCGAAAGTGGCGGATGCCGGTGTCGCATTCGAGACGCCGGGGGCGGTCGAGCGGTCGGAGCGGCTCGCGGCGGTCATGCAGATGGTCTACCTCGTTTTCAACGAAGGCTATTCGGCTGGACCGAAAGACGATGCGCGGGCCGACCTTGCAGATGAAGCCATCCGGCTGGGGCGGCTTCTGTTGCGCATGTTCCAGACCGAGCCGGAAGTGATGGGATTGCTGGCGCTGATGCTGCTGCAGCATTCGCGGAGCGAAGCGCGGTTCGATGCGCAGGGCGAGACGGTGCTGCTGGAAGACCAGGACCGCTCGCTGTGGCGGGGCATGCTGATCCAGGAAGGCCTGGCCCTTATCGACAAGGCGCTGCGGCACAAGAAGACGGGCGTCTATCTGGTACAGGCTGCGATCGCGGCCATGCATGCGCGGGCGAAGCGGTTCGAGGACACGGACTGGGCGAGCATCGATGCGCTCTATGCGACGCTGGAGCGGCTGCAGCCCTCGCCAGTGGTGACGCTGAATCGGGCCGTTGCGGTGTCGAAGACGCGAGGGCCGCAGGCGGCGCTCGACATGATCGAGCCACTGGCGGAGCGGTTGTCTGCGTATTTCCATTTTCATGGAGCTCGCGGCTGGCTGTTGTTGCTGCTCGATCGGCGGCGGGAAGCACGCGAGTCGTTCGATCGCGCGATCGGTCTGGCGAACACGGCGGCGGAGGCTGCACACATCCGCATGCATATCGACCGCCTGATTGCCGAGAGCGAGAAGTCCAAAGGGGCATGAGGGCGCGTTCTCGCTTGTGGGCGAGTTGGGGTGGGGTTGGATTTGAGCGCCGTTTAGGGCGTGGAGCGCGTAGGGTGCATCTTGATGCACCTTGGGGCAGCGCTCGCGAAAAGGTGCATCAAGATGCACCCTACGGAGCGGGGGATGTGGCGCGAGGCCCCCTCCGTCTCGCCGCGAAGACGCGGCGATCCACCTCCCCCAGTGCTGCGCACTGATGGAGGCAATTCCCCTTCGTCGCGTTGCCTCCACCTGCGTAGCAGGGGGAGGTGGATCGTTTGCGTAGCAAGCGAGACGGAGGGGGATGGCGAGGTGTGGCTCACGATGGTGAGCGTGCCGTCTTGCGGGACAGCTTCTGGTTCCTTGAAGGTGTCGGTCGTCTCTCGGGGCAGACCTGCAGGCGTCACATCGCTGTGGCATTCAGCGGGAAGACGGCGGCGGGTCATCTGGAGGGTTGAGGCGACGCTGGACACGAGCATCGCAAACAGGTGCAGCATCGCTGTCAGCAAAAGCTGAGGAAGCGAGGGGGTTACCAGCCCAGTGTGCGTGTGTTTGTGCCGTGTCATGGGGAGGAGAATACGCCCGTTCCGGGCGCCGTAGATTCTGCACGGCTCCGTCCCCCATCTTTGTTGAGCAGGTGATTGAAATCGCTCGCGAAGATTTCTGGCGGTCCTGCGAATTCGGATATGCTCCATCCCTCAAAACGGTTTCCTGTCGCGCAAAAAGTTTGACTCGAATGTCGGAACGGCGTCGCTTCATCCGTCCTCGGGACGTAACAAGGGCGGGACGCCCAGCCGGAAGGACAACAGCCATGTCGACCAAGATTTTTCTGAACCTGCCGGTGAAGGACCTTGACGCGTCCATGGCCTTCTTCAAGGCGCTGGGCTGGAGTTTCAATGCGCAGTTCACGGACGAGACGGCGGCGAGCCTCGTGATCTCGGACGATATCTATGCGATGCTGCTGACGCACAAGAAGTTCAGCGAGTTCACAACCAAGTCGATCGCCGACACATCGAAGACAGCGCAGATCCTGATCTGCCTCTCGCAGGATTCGAAGGAAGACGTTCACAAGCTGGTGGATGCTGCGGTGAAAGCCGGAGCGACGGAGCCGCGACCGATGCAAGACCATGGCTTCATGATCAGCCGCACATTCGAAGATCTCGACGGGCACATCTGGGAGGTCATCTTCATGGACCCCAGCTTCGTACAACCGACCTGATCGCAGCCACGCACTCAGAAATTCAAAGAGAGACCGTCATGAGCGCTCCGACACACGAACTGGTTCTTGAGCTCATCCTCGATGCGCCGAAGGAAAAACTCTATCGCGGCTGGACCGAGCCCGAGCTGATCAAGAGGTGGTTCGCGCCGAAGCCGTGGACAACCCCGCATGCAGAGAATGA
>CALMWO010000219.1 GCA_937873805.1 uncultured Hyphomonadaceae bacterium | reverse complement strand
GCACGGAAACCTCCGCTCCCGCCTTGATCAGTCGCCGCGCGCCCTCGCGCGCCACGCACCACACCGACGTCACATTCAGATCCATGATCTTGCGGAACTCGGCGATATCCTGCGTCAGCGCATTCTTCTCGTGCGTCATGCCGGCGTTGTTGATCACCGTATCAACCACGCCAAACTTCGCCTCGGCCGCGTCATACATCGCGATCACCGCCGCCTCGTCCGTCACATCGCACTGAACCGCCAGCGCCCTGTCCCCACCGATCTCCTTCACGAGATCTTCCAGCCGATCCTTCCGCCGCGCCGCGACAACAACCTTTGCGCCCTCCGCCGCCAGCACTTTCGCGAACTGCCGCCCCAGTCCACTCGACGCCCCCGTCACCAGCGCAACCCGCCCCGCAACACGTCCCGCCATCGTCAGCTCCTAAAGCAATCCACTCATATCCCGCAGCAGGCTCTTCACACCCACCAGCCTCGCCGGCGCATCAACCCACGTTCCGCCCAGCACCAGCTTCATGTCCGGCCGCAGCTTCAGCACGTTCGGCCGCTTCTGCACATACGCGATCAGCTTGCCCCCATCGAGCGGCGCATCCTGCCTGAACGCCAGCACCGCACCCTTCGGCCCCGCCGACACCTTCGCGACACCCAGCCGCTTGCACAGGATCTTCACCGCCGTGATTTCCAGCAGCTGCTTCGTTTCCTCCGGCAACGGACCGAACCGATCGATCAGCTCCGCCGCAAACGCCTCACGTTCGCCATCCGTCGCCAGATCGGCAAGCCGCCGGTACAACGCCAATCGTGTCGAGAGATCCTCGACATACCCTTCCGGGATCAGCACCGCCGCGCCCACATCGATCTGCGGCGACCAGTCATCCGCCACCTCATGCGTGTCCAGCGTCTCGCCAGAGCGCAGCGCTTTCACCGCATCCTCCAGCATCTGCTGATACAGCTCGACGCCCACCTCGCGGATATGCCCTGACTGCTCATCGCCCAGCAGATTGCCCCCGCCACGCATATCGAGATCGTGGCTCGCCAACATGAAGCCCGCGCCCAGGCTATCCAGCGACTGCAACACCTTCAGCCGCTTCGCCGCGCCATCCGTCAGCTTCTCTTCCGTCGGCGTCGTCATATAGGCATATGCCCGCAGCTTCGCCCGCCCCACACGCCCGCGCAGCTGATACAGCTGCGCCAGTCCGAACATGTCCGCGCGATGGATGATCAGCGTATTCGCCCGCGGAATATCCAGCCCGGACTCCACGATCGTCGTCGACAGCAGCACATCCGCCTGTCCGTCATAGAAAGCCGACATCGCGTCTTCGAGTTCGGTCGGCGTCATCTGCCCATGCGCCGTGATCATCTTCACCTCGGGAACCTGCTCGCGCAGATACCGCTCAAGGAACGGCAGATCCGCCACGCGCGGCGCCACGAAGTAAGATTGCCCACCCCGATACCGCTCGCGCAGCAACGCCTCGCGGATCGTCACCGGATCGAACTCGACCACATACGTCCGCACCGCCAGCCTATCCACCGGCGGCGTCGCAATGATCGACAGATCGCGAATGCCCGTCAGCGCCATCTGCAGCGTGCGCGGAATCGGCGTCGCCGACAGCGTCAGCACATGCACATCCGCCTTCAGTTCCTTCAGCCGCTCCTTGTGCTTCACGCCAAAGCGCTGCTCTTCATCGACCACGATCATGCCTAACCGCTTGAAGTCGATCGTCTTGGCCAGCAGCGCGTGTGTGCCGATCACGACATCGCATTCGCCATTGTTGATCTCTTCGCGCGTCTGGCTCGCTTCCTTGTTCGTCACGAACCGCGACAGGTGCTTCACCTTCAGCGGCCAGCCCGCAAACCGCTCCGAAAATGTCTGGAAGTGCTGCCGCGCCAGCAAGGTCGTCGGCGCAATCACCGCCACCTGCATTCCCGACATTGCCGCCACAAAAGCTGCCTCATCGCGACAAGGAACGCCGCCCTCAGCGCCACTTCCGTCTTGCCAAAGCCCACATCGCCGCAGATCAGGCGATCCATCGGCTTGCCTGACGTCAGATCCTTGATGACGTCTTCAATCGCCGAAAGCTGGTCGTCCGTCTCCTCATACGGGAAGCGGGCCGAGAACTCGCGGAACACGCCATCCGCCGTATCCGTCTTCGGCGCGCGCTTCAGCTCGCGTTCGGCGGCGAGCCTGATCAGCTCGTCCGCCATGTCCATAATCTTCTTCTTGGCCCGCGCCTTCCGCGACTGCCATCCGCCGCCGCCCAGCTTGTCGAGCGCGCCCTCGCCGCTCTCCGCGCCATAGCGCGAGATCAGCTCCACATTCTCGACCGGCAGCAGGATCTTGTCTCCACCCGCATAGATCAGCTCAAGGCAATCGTGCGGGGCCTCGTTCACCGTCACAGTCTTGAGGCCGTCATACCGTCCCACGCCATGCTCGACGTGAACGATGAGGTCACCAGCCGACAACGCCGCCGCCTCCGCGATCACCGCCGCCGAAGACTTCCGCTTGCGCGGTCGCGCCAGCTTGTCGCCCAGCATGTCCTGCTCGGAGATGATGACCAGATCATCGTCCTCGAACCCGGTCTCGACCGCGATCTCCGCAACCGACACCACATTCTTTGCAGCCTCAGGCCACGAGCCGATCGTCTTCGCGCCCGGAATGCCGTGGTCTTCCAGAATACCCACCAGCCGGCTCGCCGACCCGTGACTCCACGCCGCGACGATCACCTTCTTGCCCGAAGCCTGCCGCTCGCGAATGTGCCTCACGACAGCATCAAAGAGGTTCTGCCCCGGATCGGCGCGCTCGAGCACAAAGCTCCGCCCCGGCTTTGCCCGGCTGATCAGTCCCTCGATCTGTCCAGATGATTGCTCCGGTGCATTCTGCGTCGTGAACGACACCGTCGCGTGGCGCTGCAGCTCGTCGCCAAGCTCCTTCGGCGTCAGGTACAGCCGTTCCGGCGGCAGCACATGCTGCGTGATCCCACCCGCCGAAGCCGACGATTTCCGCACGTCATAGTATTCCGCGGCCTGCGCCAGCCGTTCGCTCGCCGCCTCCGCAGCCGCCGGGTCGAGACCGATCAGCGCCTTGGCGCCGATATAGTCGAACAGCGTCTCCAGCTTGTCGTAGAACAGCGGCAACCACTGCTCCACGCCTTGTCGGCGGATGCGCTCACGCGCCGCTTCATAGGTTGGATCACCGCCCGGCGACCCGAACGCCGACAGGAAGTTCTTCCGCAAACGCGACAGCGCATCGTCCGAAAAATCGATTTCGCTCACCGGCGCGAGTACGATCTCCGTCATCGCAATCGTCGAGCGCTGCGTCTCTGGATCGAAATATCGCGCCTGCTCCAGCTCATCGCCAAAGAAGTCCAGCCGCACAGGCTCAATCATGCCCGCAGGGAAAATGTCCACGATCCCGCCGCGCATCGAATATTCGCCCGGCTCGCGCACGGTCGATGCGCGGCTGTATCCGTTGATGTCGAGATAGGCCCGAACCTTCTCCTGCGGAACCGTGTCGCCAACCCGCGCGACAAACGCCGCCACGCCCATATGCGATCGCGGGGGCACGCGCTGCACCGCCGCCGTTGCCGTCGTCACGATCAGCATGGGCGCCGAGCCCACATTCCGGCTCGCCAGCCGCGCCAGCGCTGCACATCGCTGTGCCGCCACAGCAGGTGATGGGCTCACCCGGTCATATGGCAGGCAGTCCCAGGCCGGCAGGTTCACCACTTCCAGCAACGGCGCAAAGAACCGCGCGGCCGCCGCCGCCATGAAGGCATGCCGGTCATCCCGCGCGATATACAGCGACGCCCCGCCCCGCTTCTGCGCCGCCTCGGCCATCAGGCGCACGTCCGCAATGAACGGCGTCTCATAGACGCGAACCGGTTTCGTCTGGCTGGCGATCGAGTCCCAAACTCGCATCAGATACGCGCCTGTCTAACCAATAACGGAATCGCTCGCCCGGCCGGACGCCTCATTGAGCGTCCGGGCCTGACCCATGTTCCGGAATTTCGCCACGCCAGCTGGCGCAGCGCCATCTATGTGGGAGCGGAATATCGGAATGAAAGCAGCAGGTCGAGCACTTCCGACCTCACTGCGTCAGAAGGCGTCTCACGCCCCATGATCCAGTCAAACACGTGCTGGTCGGGAATATCGAGCACCGCCTCGAACTGATCGAGCTGTCCGCTGTCGAACGTCGCCAGATGCGCCTCGGTAAACTGCTGCATGTAAAGGTCCAGTTCCCTGAACCCGCGCCGATCCGCCCGAAACTTCAACTTTCGCCGCCGTATCTCGATATCGCTCATGGCTGGCCTATTAGCCCACCCGACCAACCCGGCAAACCAACAATCTCGCCTCACCCGCCGCGGTCATCCTCGGGCTTGTCCCGAGGATGACCGTTTTGAGGGATAGAGAGGTCCCGAATTTGTAGGACGGCCAGAAATCTTTGCCGCTGAATTCAATTCGCTAGCCGCAAAAGATGGGGGACGGAGCCGTGCAGAATCTACGGCGCCCGGAACGGGCGTATTCT
>CALMWO010000218.1 GCA_937873805.1 uncultured Hyphomonadaceae bacterium | reverse complement strand
CCGCCGCCCTGAAGACCAACATCGGCTCCGTCTGGGCGCCCGAACTCACCAAGCGCAACGGTCGCTACTTCCTCTTCATCCCCGCGCGCTTCCCAGAGAAGCGCTCGATCTACGTCATCCACGCCGAGCATCCTGAAGGCCCGTGGTCAGAGCCCATCGATCTCAACCTGCCGCGCCATATCGATCCCGGTCACGCCGTCGGCGAAGATGGATCACGCTGGCTCTTCCTCTCCGGCGGCGACCGCATCCGCTTGAGCGATGATGGTCTCTCCACCATCGGCGACGTCGAACACGTCTACGACCCATGGCGCTATCCTGAGGAATGGGTCGTCGAAGGTTTCGCGCCTGAAGGCCCCAAGATCTTTCGCAGGGGAGAGTGGTTCTATCTCATCACCGCCGTCGGCGGCACAGCCGGTCCTCCCACCGGCCACATGGTCATCGTCGCGAGGTCGCGCTCGATCCACGGGCCCTGGCAGCACGATCCGGAAAATCCCATTGTGCGCACCTGGTCCTCGCGCGAGAAATGGTGGTCACGTGGCCACGCCACTGTCTTCGAAGGCCCGAACGGCGCCTGGTGGATGGTCTATCACGGTTACGAAAACGGCTTCTGGACCCTCGGCCGTCAATGCCTTCTTGACCCGGTGGAATGGACAAAAGACGGCTGGTTCCACGCCACCGGCGGTGATCTTTCGAAGCCGCTCCGCAAACCGGTCAACATCCCCAACGCCGAGCACGGCATCGCACTCTCGGATGATTTTTCGGAAGACCGCATGGGCACGCACTGGGCCTTCCATGCCCCTGGCCCCAACGAGGCTGCACGCGTGACGCGCAACAACAACGGCCTCACCCTGCGCGCCAGCGGCAACACGCCCACCGACAGCCGCCCGCTCACCTTCATCAACGGCGATCTCGCCTACGAAGTCGAAGCCGACATCGAACTGGGCGAGGGCGCCGAAGCCGGCGTGCTCCTGTTCTATTCACCCAAGCTCTATTGTGGCCTCGGTTTCACAGAGTCCGGCCTCGTCATGCACCGCGTCGCCACCCAACGCCGCAACGCGCCCCCAAAGGACTTCGGCAAACGCCTGCAAATCAAACTCCAGAACGACCGCCATATCGTAACCAGCTGGACGCGAACACCGGGCGCGAAGTGGACGCAATACGGCGTCCGCTTCGAAACCAGCGGCTACAATCACAACACCGCGTGGGATTTTTTAAGCCTGAGGCCTGCGCTCTACTGCAGCGGCAAAGACAGCGCGTTGATCCGGTCGGTGACCTACAGGGCCTTGTAGCTGGTGTCCGCAAGCCCGCTCTCGTCCTTCGAGACGGCCTTTGGTCTCCTCAGGTTGACGGCGGGCTCGCCGGCCGCCGTTCACGAAGAACGCCGCACCATGCTCGCCAGATGCCACTCGCTCTCAACGAAAGCCGCGCGCGTTTCCGGCCGCACCGGATAGCCGCCGACCTCGTTTTCCGAGTCGATAATCCGCCCCGTCCCCTTGCGCACATCCTCCACGATCCGCGCATCGATCGGATCGCGCGCCCAAGCCCAGGCGCCACACGTCTCCAGCACGCGCGCCATGTTCGCGCGTACCGCCGCCGCATCATCGAACTGCGTGTTCATCCGCAGATCCAGCACCGGCGTCCCGTCGCCAAACCGCCCTGTCATCGGGAGCGCAGATCCATCCGCACGCAGCGTCAGATTGTTCTCGATCTCCAGTGTCAAAGGCCCATCGCCACCGACCATGACAGCCGCCGCCTTCGCGTCGGTCGATGGCCCAGCGAGAAACGCATTACGCTCCACACGCACCTTACCCGCCTCGAACGGATGTCCCTCCCACTCGTTCGCGTGCAGGTTGTAGTGCGCAAACCGCTTGCCCGGATTGTAGACGACGTTGCCCGCCATCAATCCCTGCGCACCCCCCTTGAACAGCACGTTGCGCTCGCGGTTGTGCGCATAGAGCGAGTCCACGATCGTCGCATCGCGCACATTGTCGTGGATTAGCGTGCCTTTCGAATGCTCGCCCTTGGAATGCGTGGAGTTCGACAATCCTTCCGCCACGATGTTGTTGCGGAACATGATCGTGTGCGACGTGTTCGCTCGCCACTCATCCGCATTCGCGCCTTCAAATCGCTTGCCCGAAGCCGACAGCCCTTCGTCCGTCGCCCAGGTGATCGAGCAGTTGGAAACCTCCACCCGCGCCGCGCCATAGGCATAGATGCCATCGCACTCCCAACCGGATTTCTTCGCTTGCCCCGCCTCGCCCGGCCGCACGGCGATGTTCCGGATGATCACATTCTCGCCACGGATCGCGATCCCGCCGCGAATGAACGTCACCAGCGACGGCGCCGTCTGCCCCGCGATGGTGATGTCGTCGCTTTTGATCTCGAGCGTTTCCATGGTGAGATCGACCACGCCGCCGACTTCGAACACAACGATGCGCGGCCCCTTGGCCTTCACCGCCTCGGTGATCGAACCCGGCCCTTGTGGCGCCAGCGTCGTCACGCGGATGATGCGCCCGCCATACCCGACGGTGATCGTGCCCGCCTCCGGCACAGCCCATGCCGGCGCAGCACCCATCGCTGCCGAAGCCAGCAGGAAAAAACGCCGGTTCACGTCCCCCGCGCCTTCGCGCCATTGTCCAGCACGTTGGCCTCCTTCGGCCGCATTGTCGCGAGGTCCCATTGCGCAGGATCGAACGCGCGCTTCGTCATCGCGTGCTTCGGATAGCCGCCGGTCTCGTCCTCGCTGTCGATGATCTCACCGCGCCCCTCCGCCACGTCCGCGAGAATCCGCACATCATCCGCATCGCGATCCCATGGCCGCGCGCCCGCATGCGTCAGCACATGCGTCTCCACCTGCAGCGACGGCAGCGCGATCAGCCCCGCAGGCCAGTCCAGCGGAGCGCCGTGTTTCACGATTTTCGCGCCGGTCTGGCCGTAGGAGCCCA
>CALMWO010000217.1 GCA_937873805.1 uncultured Hyphomonadaceae bacterium | reverse complement strand
CTTACGCCATGCCCGTGTCAGGACATGTCAGCATTACGCCCGTCCCTTCGGCCCCATGCTCAGTGCAAGAATACGGCTGATCTCGCGCACGGGGCGCTTACTTTCCTTGCGCCACTGGTTGAATGCCGCCTGCACCGCCGCCAGATCTTTCTTCGACGTTGGCTCCTTGGCGACCACGCCTTCGCGGATCAACGCCTTCACGACGTCGCCGGATAGAATGAACGCATCCCATCCTTCAAAACGCAGGAAGTACTGGCACGTCGCCCCGCCCAGCCGCGAGGCGTTCTTCTTCAGATGATCCATCAGCCCGACCTGATCCGTCTCCGGCCAGTTCGCCAGAAATTTGGCGAACGACCCGTGCGCCTTCGCGGTCGCAACAACAAATCTGGCGTTCTCGATCGTCGCCATTATCTTCGCGCCGTTACGCACGATCCGCGTATCCTTCAGCAAGGCATCGAGCTTTTCCTCGCCGTAAGCGGCAACCTTCTTCGGCTCGAACTTGTCGAACGCCACCTCGAAACCCGGCCACTTCTTTTCGATCACTTCCCAGGAAAAGCCCGACGAAAACACCGCCTTGGCCATGCCTGCGAGAAGCTTCGCATCCTTCTTGCTCCCGATATCGGTATCGACTTGCCATTGCCGCAGCGCAGCAGAAATCCCCTTGGGTCCGCCATGATGCTTCCCCGCGAGCGCCTCGATCTGGCCAAACGCTTTCATAAGACTTGTCCTGTAGAATTGGGCCTGAGGCCGACCTTATGATGCGCATTCGCAACATACCAACAAGCGTGACACTCCTGATGCTGGCGATCATTCTCGCCGCGCCCATCGTCACCAACGCTTTGCTGGCCATGGGCGCGCCCCACGAAACCACCACCGCCAGCACGCCGACGCATCACCTAGAGTAACGCGCGCCGCGCACTCGCTCCGAGATGACGCCGTCACGAATTGCGCCTAACCTCGCCTGAGGGAGACGCTCATGTTCGCTGGCCACTACGCTGCTGCCTTCGCTGCCAAGGCCGTCGAACCTCGCGCACCCCTGTGGACCCTGATCGCAGGCGCTCAGCTCATCGATATCGGCTGGGGCGCGCTCGTGCTGACGGGCATCGAACACGGCCGCGTTGATCCGGCATTGCCCGGCAGCGCGCTCGTGCTCGAACACATGCCGTTCACTCACTCGCTTCCCGCCGTCGTCGCCTGGTCGCTCGGTGCAGCCTTGCTCGCGCGCTATGCGCTGCGTCTCGTCTGGCCCGCCGCCATCGCGATTGCGGCCGTGGTCTTCTCGCACTGGCTGCTCGATCTTCTCGTCCATCGCCCCGATCTTGAACTCTATCCGCAGGGTCCAAAGCTCGGCTTCGCATTGTGGGATCACGCCGTGCTGGAGCAGGCCGTCGAGATGGGCCTCATCGCGATCACCGGCGTCTTCTGGTCGGCCCAGCGCACCCGCGCTGGACAGAAAGCCTGGCCCGCTGCCGCCTTCATCGCCTTGCTTGTCACGGTGCAGATCATCGCGATGCTGATGCCCGCCGAAGCTGCCGACAGCGTCGCCGAGTCTGGCGCAATGGCGCTGCCGACCTACATCGTGCTCGCGATTGTCGCCGTCTTCCTCGACGGGCGAAAACCCACACAATCCGCGCCGGTTTAGCGGCCCCCGCGCCAATTGGCCTCAAGCCTCACCCCAGCCCAGCTACATTGACGGCCACGCGCGCAACCCCGAAATGTGAGCCCACACTCACAGGACCCGCTCATGACCGATGTTTCTCCGCTCTTCCGTCCCTTCACCCTCCGCGGCATGGAGCTGAAAAACCGCATTGTCATGGCCCCCATGACCCGCTCGCGGTCTCCGGGCGCTTTCCCCAATGCCGAAAACGTCGGCTATTACGAGCGCCGCGCGGCGGGCGAGGTTGGTCTCATCCTCTCCGAAGGCACACTTACGCGCCGCAAGGGCGCCTCCAACGACGCGAACATCCCGCTATTCTGGGGCGAGGAAG
>CALMWO010000216.1 GCA_937873805.1 uncultured Hyphomonadaceae bacterium | reverse complement strand
AGTGATCGGCGCGGGCGCAGGGCCCCAGACCTCTATGCCGGTAGCGTTGGGCTGAGCCGCACCAAAAGCAGCAGCGCTTTCGTTTGCCTGTTCTGCACTGCCCGCTGAAAGGATGACGGCGCCGAGACGGCCGAAGGGCGGAAAGCCGACGAGGCGGCGCTGATCCATCTCGTAAGCAATGAAGGCGTCACGATCTCCGGCGGCCAGCAGCGCGATGGCCGGACTGTCCGGCGCATAGGTCTGGATGATGGCGCGACCTGGCTTGTCTGCACGGCCGGCCCTGCCGGCGACCTGCAGCAACAACTGGAACGTACGCTCGCCCGCGCGAAGATCGCCACCACGCAGGCCAGCGTCGGCGTCGACAACCCCCACCAGCGTCAGCGTCGGGAAGTTGTGACCCTTGGCGACGATCTGCGTGCCGATGAGAATGTCGATCGCGCCGCCTTCCATGCGGGCAATCAGGTCCCGCAGGGCGTCAGGCGACGTGACCGTATCTGACGACAGCACCTCAACGCGCGCACCGCGGAAGCGGGTGTGAACCTCCTCAGCCAACCGCTCGACGCCCGGGCCCACGCCCGTGAGAGAGCCCTTGGCGCCACAGCTGGGGCACAGCAGCGGCTTCTCCATGGTGAAGCCCGTGAGGTGGCAGACAAGCTTGCCGGAATATCTGTGCTCAACCAGCCAGGAATCCGAATCAGGCGCTTTCAACCGCTCGCCGCAGGCGCGGCAGAGAACCAGCGGCGCATAGCCACGGCGGTTGAGAAACAGCAGAGCCTGCTCCTTCGCAGCCAGCGTCTGCTCAATCGCAGCAGCAAGATCGGGACCGATCCAGCGATTGGTTTCGGGCGGTGCATGGCGCATGTCGGCCAACGCAATCGAGGGCAGCACCGCCACACCCGGCCGTCCGCTAAGCTTCAGGCGCGAGTACTTGCCCTGCTGTGCATTTGCCATCGTCTCAAGCGAGGGCGTCGCGGAGGCCAGGACGATGGCGCACTGCTCGATCGACGCACGCAGCACGGCGAGGTCGCGCGCGTGATAGATGACGCCCTCTTCCTGCTTGTAGGACTGGTCATGCTCTTCGTCGACGATGATGAGCTTCAGCTTGCGATACGGCAGGAACAGCGCCGAACGCGCGCCAACCACAATCCTCGCGCGGCCCGCAGCCACTTCTCGCCAGACACGGCGGCGCGCGGCGGAGCCGGCGGCGGAATGCCACTCAGCTGGCGCCACGCCAAAGCGCTCCTCGAAGCGCGACGTGACAGCCTGCGTCAGGGCGATCTCGGGCAGCAGCACAAGGATCTGGGCCTCAGGGTCGCGGCGCAGCGCTTCGGCGATGGCTTCGAAATAGACTTCTGTCTTGCCTGAACCCGTAACGCCATCGAGCAGGGCCGCACGGTACGAGTTGTCGCGCACCATGTTGCGCAGGTAAGCGGCGGCTTCCTTTTGCTCGCCGGTAAGATCACGTGGCGGCCGCTCAGGATCGGGTAACGGAAACGGCGGGTCGAGCGAGCGTTCGACATGCATCAGCGCGCCAGCGTCGAGCAGGCCCTTCACCACGCCTGAAGAAACACCCGCAGCACGCGCAAGATCTGCGCCGGACAACGGCGAGCCTGCTTCCGCGAGCACCTTCTCGCGCGCTGGTGTCATGCGATCCGGCGTCTGGCCCGACGCGACGACCAGCAACTCGACAGGCGGCTCGTCCAACGCCTCACGCGAGCGCATTGCCATTGCGAGAAGATTGCCGGTGGGCGCGCAGACATATTTCGCGGCACGCTCGACGAAGGTGCGCATGTTCTCTGGAAGCAACGGCGCCTGACGGATGACTTCAAGCACGGGCTTGAGCTTGCGGTTGGACGGAACAGTGCGCTCGCGCCAGACAACGCCGATCAACTCGCGTTGCCCAAGCGGCACGACGACGAAACTTCCGGGCGGCGCTTGCACACCTTCGGGCAGTTCGTAGTCGAACGGCTCCGGCAGGGGCTGCGGTAGCAGCACCGAGACGATTCGGGGTGGAAACAGCATCAGCGCATGGTCAGCCCGAGCCCCCGGGTGTCAACCGTGTGGCTACACCACCTGTCGCCGCAGGTGGCTTTCAATGCCTGTTTTCAGGGAGTTACTGAGGTGGACAGCGAACCAGCCGCATGGGCTCGCGCGCGTTCTGCTGGAATTGCACAGCCGTATCGGAGGGTCCGAAGTTCAGCCGGAAGGTGTCTTCGCCTGTCCGGTCCGCCGCCACGCAATCGGCGGTGATCGTGTAGGACATGGCGCGGCCGCTGGGATGTTCCTCGCTGATCGACTTCACCGTGCATTCGCCCTGACCGGGCATGAGCTTGAGCGTCTTGGCGGACAGCGTCGCCGTCTTCGCGGGATCGCCGCAATCGGTTTCGACTGACGCCCAGACCCCCTCGAAGCCCGGCGCAATATTGGCGGGCGGCGGACCAACAACAGTTGAAATTGCTGAAGGAGCCGCGACCGGCTGAGCGGGCTTCGCATACTGGTCGGTCGCAGGTGGGCTGCATCCGGCAAGGCTGGCCAACGCCATCGCGCCAATCGCCCATCGCTGGCCGGATGTTGATTTCATTACGCGCGTCCCTACTGACCAAGGCAATCAACGGGGCAGGCTCGAAAGGGTTCCCGGATCGCCACCCCACGCTTCTTATGTTCAGGGAAACACGGTCTTAACGCAGGCGCCCCATCATCAGTACTATGAGCACACCCCATACAGCGCGGGAAGCCTTGCAGGAGTTCTCCATCTGGCTGGAGACGGAGCGCCGCGCATCTGAAAAAACGATCGAGGCCTATCAGCGCGACATCGGCAATTTCATCGGCTTCCTGGTGGAACATCTCGGTGGCGAACCGCATGTGTCGGACCTCAAGAGACTGTCGCGTCACGATGTTGTCGCCTGGCTGGCGCGCCGGCGGACACAGGACAATCTTGCAGCGTCATCGC
>CALMWO010000215.1 GCA_937873805.1 uncultured Hyphomonadaceae bacterium | reverse complement strand
TTCATGTATGTGCAGTTGAGCACATGCCGCGTCCACTCCGCCGACCACGGCGGCGTGGCTGCGGTCTTATCGCGCGGGAACACCTCCAGCAGCCACAGTTCCTTGAGGCGCGTATTGTTCTCTCCGGTCCTGTCGATCAGCGATCCTTCTTCGAGATAGGCGGTGGTAGGCCAACCTATGGGGTTTACCTGCACCAGCTTGAGCTTCGTCGCGGGCGGCGTCAGCGCAGCAGACTTTGGTGTGGTTGGCTGAACGGGCGTCTGCGCCGATGCCTGCGCGGCGGCGAACGCAACCAACGCCAGAGCGATGGTCTTCCAGGTCATGTGTATTCCCCATGTCCGGCTGGCCAATCATAGGTCCGTGCGACACGCGTACGCAATGGTCGACGAGCAGGGAAAACTGCGGCCGCTAGTTGGCGTAGCGTCCGGCTATCGCATCCCACCGCGCCTTGTGCGGTGAGGCTTTCCCAACTGGTCCGGCGTTCGTGAACTCGAGCAGATTGTCGCTCGCGTCATAGCGGGGCCATTCCGGCTCGCCTGCGCCGTTGGGATTCCCCGCCTTCGCGAAGTTGGTCCAGTAGGTGACCGCATGCAGCGCCTGCACCTGGTCGTTCGCATCGGTCGGGAAGGGCGACGCATGCAGAGTGTCGAACACATACTGCCGCTCCTGCGCATGCGCCGTGCCTTTCCAGCGCCCGGCCACCGACGGCGATATCACATCGAAGCGATACAGGTAGGTCGGCTGCCCATGCGCCGCGTGCAAGCCTGCGAGATACCGCGCCGGTTCGCCGAAGATGATGTCGCCGACAATCTGCGCCGCCATCGTTTCCTTGTCTGGATAGGTGCTCGTCACGTTCGGCAAGTCCGCCGCCTTTGCCCCCAGCGTGCGCGTCAGCGATCCGTCCACGTCTTCCAGCTTGGATGGAAATTCGGCGCTGTTGTAGCCGACGAGATACGGCACTTGCGCTTCTTTCCCTGCCTTGAACGCCTCCACCACCGTCATCGGAATGATCTTGCCGTCGATGATCGGCCCACCGCCGGCAAATGTGCTGGGGTCGCCTGCCGCGATGATCGCATCCGCTGAAATCGCGCGCAGGTCGCCGGTGTTCGCCGCTGTCACGCCGAGTGATTTCACGAACGTCTCGCCATCGTTCTCCGCGGAGGGCAGGCCGCGCGCATTCGGCTTGTCGAGATAAACGACGTTCTCGCGCCCCGCGCCCGACTGAACCATCGCCTTGTGGAACAGCCCGCGCGCATTCGGCGATGTCATGAGTTTCTGCACCGCCATCCCGCCCGCGCTTTCACCGAAGATGGTGACATTGCCCGCATCTCCACCAAACGCCGCGATGTTCCGCTTCACCCATTCGAGCGAAGCGACCATGTCGAGCATGCCGTAATTCGCCACCGGTCCGCCTGCTGCTTCCTTCGTCAGCAGTGGATGCGCGAACGATCCGAACCGCCCCAGGCGATAGTTGATCGTCACCACCACGACGCCGCGCTTGGCGAGCTGCGAACCGTCGTAAAGTTCCGCGCTGCCCGACCCGTTCACGAAGCCACCGCCATGAATCCACACCATCACGGGCCGCTTCGCCCATGAGAGATCCTGCGTGAACACGTTCAGCGTGAGGCAATCTTCGCTCGCAGGATATTGCCCGATGCCGTTGTCAGGGTTCGGCATCTTTTGCGCGCAGATCGGGCCGTAGGCTGAGGCATCCTTCACGCCATCCCATTTTGCGGCTCTTGCTGGCGCCTTCCAGCGCATCGCGCCAACCGGCGGCGCGGCATAGGGAATGCCCTTGAACGCCAGCACGCCCTTGGCCTGCAGCGCCTTCAACTGCCCCGTCTCCACCACCGCAATCGTTGGATCAGACCGCGTAGGATCGTTCGCACACGCAGACGCCAGCACGGCCAGCGCAATCAACAGACGTTTCATGTCAGCGTCTCCGGTCCCGGGGCGGCTCTTCGTCCGCTGCGCAGAGACTGCGCTTGCCGTCCCGCGACCGCAAGCTATCGCGAGGTCATCCTGCGTTGACGCTTTCGGCCCCACGTCGCGCTACAACGGATGCGGATTGATTCGGAGCAGGGCGGGTGGGACGTCAGATCGACATCCTTGGCGAGATGTTCGCGTTCGTCGATTTTGGCGAGACACGCTTCTTCGATCTGCCGTGCGTCTATCTGATGGCGCATGAGGATACCGGCGGCATTCACATCCACTATGCCGGTCAGACCAGTCGCCTGAAGGCGCGCTACGCCGGTCATCATCAGCTCGAAGCGGCAAAGGCGCTTGGCGCCACGCACGCGCTTATCCTTGTCGTGCCG
>CALMWO010000214.1 GCA_937873805.1 uncultured Hyphomonadaceae bacterium | reverse complement strand
GGTGTGCGGCGGCGTCGGGTAGCTCGCCGTAGAGTAGTGTGGTTCGGGCGGCGCGATGTTGTCGAACTGCGCACAGGCCGCCCGCATCACCGCATTGAGCGTTTCCCCGGTCGAATCCGAAACAAGATGCACGTTGAAATAGGTCTCGAGGGTCATGTCGTGGCGTTGCGCAGTCCCGTCCGGAGTTTTAAACCTAGTTATCCATTACCGCTGGGAGTGGATTGTGGACAAGCTTGCGCGTCGAAAGCTCACACGACTCACTCACACGTCGAGTCACAGGTGGAGAGCCTGAAGAAGACTCATGATTTTGGCGCCCATGAGTCACGCCTTCGGGACTCGACTCTCTTTAAGACATTGTTAACCAAGGTCTTAACGAGAGGTTAAGCTGGTCCGCCCTGTCGGAACGTAGCGGGATTCTCGGTGAGCCGTTGTGTGTATGGGTTGGGGACAGCGCGTTGCACGCACTTATGAACCGACTAAACACCACCAAAGAATCTAAGATTCAGATTCAATATAAGAGAAGAGTCTTTCTTTCCTCCTTCGCCGGGTGACGCTTGACCGATAGAAGATTGCTTAGAGTGCTAAACGGGGAACGCGTGGATTCCGTTCCTGTATGGATGATGCGTCAAGCGGGACGGCATCTTCCCGAATATCGGGAGACTCGGGCCAAGGCGCGTGACTTCCTCGATTTCTGCTACACGCCTGCCCTTGCAGCGGAAGCAACGCTGCAGCCGGTGAGGCGCTATGGAATGGATGGCGCGATCCTGTTTGCGGATATTCTGCTCATCCTCGACGCGATGGGGCGAAATGTTCGCTTCATCGAAGGTGAAGGTCCACGTGTTGATCCCGCAACGAAGGCATCCGACCTTTCCAAAGTTTCCATGGAAAAGGTTCTCGCGCACCTCGCGCCGGTTGGTGAGACCGTTGAGCGTGTTCGTGCGAGCCTGGATGATTCAACCACGCTGATCGGTTTTGCCGGATCGCCCTGGACTGTTGGCGTTTATGCGATCGAAGGACGTGGCGGCACGGACAAGTCGGATTCGCGCCTGTTCGGTTATCACCACCCGGAAGAGCTCGACGGCATGCTGGACCAGCTTGTCGAAGCAAGCGCGCACTACCTGCTGATGCAGGCAAATGCGGGCGCTGATGCGCTGATGCTGTTTGAAAGCTGGGCCGAAGGTCTGCCGGAAGATGCTTTTGAACGTTGGGTGATCTCACCGACCGCAAAGCTCGTAAAACGGGTGCGGGAACTTGGCGTGAAGCAGCCGATCATCGGTTTCCCGCGTGGCGCAGGCGGATTGGTGGTCGACTATGCGGAACGTACAGGCGTGAACGCGGTGGGTCTCGATACGGCGATCCCGCTGAAACGCATTGATGCAGCCTTGCCCAAGGGCATGCCTGTGCAAGGCAATCTCGATCCGATGCGGCTTGTTGCGGGTGGAGTGGGGATGGAAAACCGTGTGCGCGAAATCATCACGACCCTCAAAGGCCGGCCGCATATCTTCAATCTTGGCCATGGCGTCACGCCGGAAGTGCCGATTCCCCATGTGGAATCGGTGTTGCGCACGATTCGGAGCATGGCGTGAGCCCTACGAACTCTGCTGAAAAAATCGCGGTCGTGCTGTTCAATCTCGGCGGGCCGGATGGGCCTGAGGATGTGCAGCCCTTCCTGAAAAATCTTTTCAGCGATCCGGCGATCATACGTTCGCCGCTGCCTGTACGTTTTTTCGTGTCGCGTCTGATCTCGAAGACACGCGCTCCGTCAGCGCGCGAAAATTACGCGCGGATGGGAGGTGGATCTCCCCTGCTGCCGGAAACGAAGAAGCAGGCAACCGCGCTCGATGCCGAACTCAGCAAACGTGGGCGCGTCGCGAAGAGCTTTATCGCGATGCGCTACTGGAAGCCGTATGCCGCTGACGCGGTGAGCGAAGTTCTCGCGTGGGGCGCGACGAAGGTTGTTCTGCTGCCGCTTTATCCGCAGTTCTCCACAACCACGACCGCGTCATCGTTCAAATCGTGGAAGGAAGCCGGCGGTCCTGCGGGTACTGCCGTATGCTGCTATCCTGACACTCCGAAATTCATCGACGCACATGCGCGCAAGTTGATTGAAGCATGGGAAGCCGCAGGCAAGCCTGAGAACGTGCGCTGCCTGTTGTCGGCGCACGGTCTTCCCGAGGTCGTCGTGAAGTCAGGCGATCCGTATCAGTGGCAAGTGGAGCGCACGGTTGCGGCGTTGAAGCCTCTGTTGCCGGCGGAGTGGGAAATCGAGATCTGCTATCAGTCGCGGGTTGGTCCACTGCAATGGATCGGGCCGCCGACCGATGCATCGATCGAGAAGGCTGCGATCGATGGCAAGGCCATCCTGCTGTCGCCGATCGCCTTCGTGTCAGAACACATCGAAACGCTGGTCGAGCTCGACATCGAGTACAAGCACCTCGCCGACAAGCATGGCGTGAAGCACTACATCCGCGCCCCTGCCCTCGGCGTCGATGCGGGTTTCATCGACACGCTGGCCGACCTGGTCGAGGAAACGCTGGCCGATGCTGGTCAGCCGATCCGTTCGTCGTGTGGCGGCCGGATCTGCCCGGCCAACTGGAAGGACTGTCCGAACCGTCGCTCCGCGGCTACCAAGGCGGCCTGAGGGAGCATCCCATGTACGAATGGTTTCGGGCCATCCACATCATTGCGGTCATCGCCTGGATGGCGGGCCTGCTGATCTATCCGCGTCTGCTGGTTTACCGGCTGGAAGCGCAGGGCGATGAACGTTTCGAAGCCGCAATGGACAAGGCCGGCGCCTCGACTCGCAAGATCATCCTCAACCCAACCATGATCCTCGTCTGGCTGATGGGCCTCGCGCTGATCGGCAGCAACTGGCAATTTTATATCTCCCAACCGTGGTTCTGGGGGAAAATCGTGCTGGTTATCGGATTGTCGGGCTTCCATGGCTATCTGATGGGCCTCGGCCGCAAAATCTCGGCCGGCGAGCGTCCGATCGAGCCCAAGAAGCTCCGGATGCTCAACGAAATCCCCATGGTCGTCGCGATTTTCGCGGTCATTTTGGTGGTTGTTCAGCCCTTCGGCTGACCCGGTTACGGGCCTTTTTGCTTGACCGTTCAGCGTTTTGGGCCCTAAACCCAAGCGTCGGCCGTCCGGTCGACGTCCCACTTCCCTTCTCATTTTTCCCCGAAGACTTGTGCGCCTCGCGCCAGCTCCAGGGCAAAATCACAACTGAAATGTATCTCGCCAATGACTGAAGACGTCACTGAAGCGCAGGAGCACGAGCATGAGCGCGTGTTCCTCAACGAGCTGAAAAAGAAAACACCGGCCGAACTGCTGGCCATGGCGGAAGAGCTTGAGGTCGAAGGCGCCTCGCTCCTGTCCAAGCAGGAATTGATGTTCGGCGTTCTGAAGGAACTTGCCGAACGCGATGTCGAGATCATCGGCGTCGGCGTGGTCGAAGTCCTGCCTGACGGGTTCGGCTTCATGCGCTCGCCGCAGTCGAACTACCTGGCAGGCCCCGACGATATCTACGTCTCGCCCCAGCAGATCCGCAAAATGGGCCTGCGCACCGGCGATACCGTCGAAGGCACGATCCGCGGACCACGCGATGGCGAGCGCTACTTCGCCCTCGTCCGCGTCTCGACCGTCAACTTCGAGGATCCTGAGCGTGCGCGCCACAAGGTTCCGTTCGACAACCTCACGCCGCTTTACCCGGACGAACGGCTCCACATGGAGCCCAAGGATCCGACGAAAAAGGATCGCTCGGGCCGTGTCATCGACATCGTCTCGCCGATCGGCAAGGGCCAGCGGGCGCTGATCGTCGCGCCGCCGCGTACGGGTAAGACCGTGCTGCTGCAGAACATTGCGCAATCGGTCGCTGAAAATCACCCGGAGTGCTACCTGATCGTGCTCCTCATCGACGAACGTCCCGAGGAAGTCACCGACATGCAGCGCTCCGTCAAAGGCGAGGTCATCTCCTCGACCTTCGACGAACCGGCAACGCGCCACGTCGCGGTTGCGGAAATGGTGATCGAAAAGGCCAAGCGCCTCGCCGAGCATGGCCGCGATGTCGTGATCCTGCTCGACTCGATCACGCGCCTTGGCCGCGCCTACAACACGGTCGTTCCCTCCTCCGGCAAAGTCCTCACGGGCGGTGTCGACGCCAACGCGCTGCAGAAGCCGAAGCGCTTCTTCGGCGCTGCGCGTAACCTGGAAGAAGGCGGCTCACTGACCATCATCGCGACGGCCCTTATCGAAACGGGCTCGCGCATGGACGAAGTCATCTTCGAGGAATTCAAGGGTACGGGTAACTCCGAGATCATCCTCGACCGTAAAGTGTCGGACAAGCGCATCTTCCCGGCCATCGACATCCTCAAGTCGGGCACGCGGAAAGAAGAGCTGCTCACAGACGCGAAGGAACTGCAGAAGATCTATATCCTGCGCCGCATCCTCAACCCGATGGGCGCGCAAGACGCGATCGAGTTCCTGCTCGACAAGATCAAGCAGACCAAGACGAACAGCGAGTTCTTCCAGGCGATGAACAACTAGGGCGCGCGACAGCGCTCTTTGCTGACGTCCAAAAGATAACCCCGCCCTCGGATCGAGGGCGGGGTTTTTCGTCTCTCAGATCATTCCATCATCATTTCGGGCATCCGCGCGCTCTCCTCGCGCCGCCACACAATGCGTGGCCTGTGTCCCGGCTCCTCTGGTGGAGCCTTCCTTGGGGCTGGCGGTTCCGCTTCCGCCACGCCCAGTCTTTCCCGCAACTCGCTGATCGACACTGCTCGCCCGCTCCGCATTCCTGAACTCCCGTTATCCGGCCGCCAAACCGGGTTGTACGCCTGCTCTTGGTTCACGTGTTCGCTGGTCCTTTCGCGTGGTTTTTGCCTGCCTCGCCGTCCTTTCCTTCCGCCCACAAGCCAACTATTGTGGAGCGGTGTTACCAAAAGACAAACAGATACGGTACCTTGGTACCAAGGTAGAGAATTCGATGGCGGACTACGAAACGGATCGCACGCAGACGGGCGTTCGCATCGCGACGCCGGTGCTGAAAGTTCTGCGCGCGCTGGCCGACTACAAGAATATGAGCCTTGGCGAACTCATCGAAGGCGTCGTCCTGCATGCATTCGACAACAAGACGCCGTTCTCGAAAGAGACGCTGCGGGTCGTTGCACAACTGCGTGAGGTTTATGGCCTCGAGCTTTCCAGCGCTGACGCGCAAGCGGTGAAGAAGGACGCGTGACGCCCAGCCTCCCCTGTCGCGCGAGAGCTGGCGTTTTTACAATCATGCTGTGCTAGCTGGTCGCCATGACAATCAACCGCCTCTTCGTCACCGAACTCTATCGCTCCGCCCTGCCCGACATTGGCGAGCTGAATGCCGACCTGCTTGATGCCGCAAAGATGCTGGCGAAGGAGGACAAGGCCGGGCGCGCCTGGTGCAGGGAGAACGGGTATCAGGGCTACACGTCCTATTCCTCGCTCGACGACCTGCCCCAACGTGCGACCTGCTTCGAGCAGCTCGTTCGGGTGATGAAGCCCCATGTCGAGGCGTTCGCCGGCCAGTTGCAGATGGACCTGCGGGGCAAGCGGCTGAAGCTCGACAACATCTGGGTCAACGTTCTGGATCCCGGCGGATCGCACACCGGGCACATCCACCCGCACTGCGTTCTCTCGGGCACCTATTATGTGCGCGTGCCGGATGGCGCATCATCGCTGAAGTTCGAAGACCCGCGCCTGCCGATGATGATGGCGGCCCCTGCCCCTCGGGAAGATGCGGACGAGGCGCATCGGCGCTTTGTCTATGTCGCGCCGAAGGCCGGTGATCTGCTTCTCTGGGAGAGCTGGCTCCGTCACGAGGTTCCGCCGAACCGCGCAACCTCCGCGCGCGTCAGTGTGAGCTTCAACTACCGGGTCTAGCTCGGGTCGGCCTCTGCAATGCGTCATTCACGTTCTGCGGAGGCGGCAGGCTCGCGCCTTCCTATTCGTTGCGGCGGAGGTCTAGGCTGCTTCCAGGTCGGGCCTCCGGGGACACGACAGGGAGAGACGCCATGAAACTCAAGATTCTTGGAGCCACCGCAATTGCAGGCGCCATCGCCGCGATCGGGCTTTCGGCCACGGCCGCGCCGGGCGGCGATGCCAAACTCCAGTCTGCTGGCGCGCTGGCTTTTGCTCCCAACGGCGTGCTGCTGATCGGCGACTCTGCCGCTGGTCAGGTTGTGGCTGTTGAAACCGGAGACACGGCCAAGGCTGCGGCGGGCAAGGTTGAGGTCGCTGACCTCTCCGCCAAGATCGCTGCCCTGCTCGGCACGACGGCAGACCAGGTTGCCGTGAACGATGTGGCGGTGAACCCGGCTTCGGGTTCGGTCTATATCTCCGTTTCACGTGGCCTCGGTCCGCAGGCGGCCCCTGTGATCCTGAAAGCTGATCGCGCTGGCAAGCTGACCGAAGTGAAGGTCGAAACGCTGAAGCGGTCTTCGGTTGCGCTGTCGGATGCCCCCGCGCCCGACGCCAAGAATGCGCGCGGTCAGGCGATCCGCCAGGAAGCGATCACCGACCTTGGCTATGTGAACGGACAGGTTCTGGTGGCCGGTTTGTCGAACGAGGAATTCGCATCGTCGATGCGGACGATCGCCTACCCGTTCGCGAGCGGCGCCAAGGGCGCATCGATCGAGATGTATCATGGCGCACACGGTCAGTTCGAAACCGCAGCGCCGGTGCGGACCTTCATGACATACGATGTGGCGGGTAAGCCGAACGTGCTTGCGGCTTATACCTGCACGCCGCTGGTCAAGATTCCGGTCGACCAGTTCAAGGCGGGCGCGAAGATCAAGGCGACGACGATTGCCGAACTTGGTAACCGCAATCGCCCGCTCGACATGATCGCGTACAAGAAGGACGGACGGGACTTCATCCTGATGGCGAACTCTGCGCGGGGCGTGATGAAGCTCGATGCCGCGAAGCTCGAAAGCTATCCGAACATTGCAACGCCGATCGCGGACAAGGCTGGTGTGCCGTATGAGACGATCGCCGAGCTTCAGGGTGTGACGCAGCTCGACAAGGTGGACGAGACGTCGGCTGTGATTGTGGTGGCTGCAGCTGACAAGTCGACCTCGCTCAAGACGATCGCCCTGCCCTGAGCTGGTCAGGCGACATGATCGCAATCAAGCATCGGAGCCGGGCGGCGGGCGGAAAGCTTGTCGCCCGGTCTTTCGTTCTGGGTGTCGCTCTTCTTCTCTCTGCATGCGGCGGGGCTGAGCCGGGGCTGTCCTACGCCGATGGCGTGGTGCGGGCTTCCGGGTGGAGCGGGCCTGCGCCGGCGTCAGGCTGGGAGAGTGTGCTTGTCGTAAGAGCGAGTTCCGACGCGAGCGCGCCAGCGATGCTCGGGGAATACGTGGAGCATGGTGGTGTGATCACGTTCACACCGCGCTTCCCGCCATCGCCGGGCGTTGAGCTGCACGCCATGTTTCACGTGAACCAGTCGACGCTTGAGGCGACGTTCGGTGAACCAGCCAAGGTGATCGCGGCGACCACCAGGGTCGCTCAGCTTTATCCGTCTGCGGATGCGTGGCCGGAGAACACGCTCAAAATGTATCTGACGTTCTCGGCGCCGATGTCGCTGGGTGAAGCGTACGATCATATCCGCGTGGTCGATGAGCAGGGGCGTGAGATCATCGAGCCGTTCGTTGCGATCGAGCCAGAGCTTTGGGATGCCACGGCAATGCGGCTGACCGCGTTGTTTGATCCCGGGCGGATCAAGCGGGGGCTGGTCGACAATGAACAATCGGGGCCGCCGCTTCTTTCCGGACGGACGGTGACGGTCGAGGTTGATCCTTCATGGCGCGATGCCAGCGGCGCGCCTCTGGTGGAAAAATTCTCGCGGACGATCCGCGTCATGCCGGCGGTGCGCGATGTGGTTCA
>CALMWO010000213.1 GCA_937873805.1 uncultured Hyphomonadaceae bacterium | reverse complement strand
GTTTGCGTCTTTCGCCGTGTCGTCGGCGGTGCGGCCGGTCGAGGCGACAAACGAAGCATAGTCAGGTCCCGGCGGCGGAGCGGGCGTTTCGGCGACCGGCGCCACAGGCTCGGCGGGGGCAGGCGTTTCACCACCGCATGCGGTTGCGAAGGCCAGTGCTGCGAGCGAGGCGCCCGTGATTTTCCAGAGGTTCTTGGTCATGATTGTCTCCCTGTCGGCAGAATCTCGCCGTACTGAAGCGGAACATACACCGCAGGCAATGCCGGACCAGCCAGACAATTCTTTCGTCTGGTTCACGAAAATGACTGCGGTTCACCTAGCGGAAGTAGTTTGTGTGGAACCCGGTTGGGGTTACTCTCACGTCAAATCAAGCGCGCATCGAAGACGCGTCATTCCACAGGAGGACGATCATGCGGATGTTCAAGCCCGCTGTTACTGCAATTGCGCTCGTGCTGATGGCTGCTCCCGCCCTTGCCCAGGTTCCACGCGCGCCGGATGGCAAGCCGGACCTGACCGGCATCTGGAGCAATGCTTCGCTGACGCCCCTGTCGCGCGCGCGGGGTGTGGCCTCGCTGGTCGTCACGAAAGAGGAAGCGCAGAAGATTGCCGATGGCACGGCGATCGCCGGCGTGGCGGCGGATGATCCCGAGTTCAATCGCAATGCCCGCTATTCCGACCCGAACAAGGGTGCGCCGCCGAAGGGTGGATCGGATTTCGGTCTCAAGGGCTATGACAGTTTCTGGGTCACGCCCGGCACAATGCTCGCCAATGTGAAGGGCGAATACCGCACCTCCAACATCATCGATCCGCCGAGCGGCCAGTTGCCGTTCAAGGATCCGGCCGAGCAGGCCCGCAAGGGCATGATCGGCTTCCAGCGCTACATGACCGGCAACGCGCCGTATGAAGGCCCGGAAGAAACCGCGATCTCGGAACGTTGCCTGATCGGCTTCGGACAGACCGGCGGTCCGGGCATGCTGAGCGTGCTGTACAACAATAATTACCAGTTCGTGCAGACACCGAGCCACCTGATGATCCTTGTCGAGATGGCGCACGATGTGCGGGCCATTCCGATCTTCGCGAACGCGGCTGAAGCGCGGAAGGGCCACCGTCCGGCTGCGATCAAGCCGTGGCTGGGCGACACCGTCGGCTGGTGGGAAGGCGACACGTTCGTGATGGAGACGATCAACGTCAATCCGCTGCAGGCCGAGAACCAGTCATTCCCGCTGTCGGACAAGGGCGTCGTCACCGAGCGCCTGACGCGCACGGGCGACAAGAACATCCATTACGAATTCTCGGTCAACGACCCGGAGACCTACACGCAGCCTTGGAAGGCTGAGCTCAGCTTCTATCCGACGACGCAGCTCTACGAATACGCCTGCCACGAGGGCAATTACGGGATGCACGGCATTCTGGCTGGCGCTCGCGAGAAAGAGCGCCAGGCGGCGGCTGCCAAGCCGGTGAAGGCGAAAGCGGTGAAGGGCGGACAATAGGTTCCGTCTGACGCATCGAAATACGATCAAAAGGGGCGCGCTTTCGCAGGAAAGCGCGCCCTTTCCGCGTTACGTGAGGCGGGCGAGATGCTTCGCACATTTGGGTGAGGCGCTTCCTGCGTCCCCGGCGGCAGGTACACTTCCGCAAAACGAGTGCGTCACACCGATGCCGCGCCCCCAACAGGAGGAGTTACCGATGCGGACGCTGAAACCGGCGCTGACGGCGCTTGTGTTTGCCATGATAGCGGCGCCCGCTTTGGCGCAAATCCCGAAAACCTCGGATGGGAAGCCGGATCTCAACGGCTTCTGGAGCAATGCTTCGCTGACGCCGCTGGCGCGCGCGCCATCGGTCAAGACACTGGTCGTCAATGAGGACGAGGCTCACAAGCTCGCCGCTGGCGTCGCGATGGCGGGCGTGACCGAAGAAGGCTTCAAGGGCGCGACCTATTCCGATCCGAACAAGGGCGCACCGCCCAAGGGCGGCAAGGATTTCGGCGTGCAGGCGTACGACTCGTTCTGGATGGACCCAGGCGCGAGGCTCGCCATCGTGAAGGGCGAGTGGCGCACGTCCAACATTGTCGAGCCGGCCAATGGGCAGATCCCGTTCATCGATCCGGCGGGGCAGGCCAAGCGGCGCGTGCTCAACCGCGAGCGTTATGAAACGGGCAACGCCGCTTACCACGGACCCGAAGAGACCACGCTGTCGGAGCGCTGCCTGATCGGCTTCGGCCAGACGGGCGGGCCGGGCATGATGAGCGTGCTGTACAATAACAATTATCAGATGGTGCAGACGCCGGATCACATGATGATCCTCGTCGAGATGGCGCATGATGCGCGCGTCGTGCCGATCTTCGCCAGCGCCGAGAAGGCGCGCGTCGGCCACAAGCCAGCGACGATCACGCCATGGCTGGGCGATACGGTCGGCTGGTGGGATGGCGACACGTTCGTGATGGAAACGGTGAATGTGAAGCCGCTGCAGGCGGACAACCAGGCATTCCCGCTGTCGTCAAAAGGCGTCGTCACCGAGCGCTTCACACGCACTAGCGACAAGGACATCTTCTACGAGTTCACCGTCACCGATCCGGCGAACTACACGCAACCCTGGAAGGCGGAGCTGAGCTTCTATCCGTCCAAGGGGATGTTCGAATACGCGTGCCACGAAGGCAATTACGGGATGCACGGCATCCTTGCCGGGGCGCGCGAGAAAGAACGTCAGGCGATGCCGAAGGCCAAGCAGATCAAGTCCACGAAACGCGGCAAGTAGGGGAGGACTGTCCATGCGTATGCTGAAACCGGCGTTGGCTGCGATTGCGGTTGCGATGATGGCGTCGCCCGCAATGGCGCAGGTTCCAAAGGCTGCCGATGGCAAGCCTGATCTCTCCGGCTTTTGGACGCACGCGTCGCTGACGCCGCTGATCCGCTCGCCGGCCAACAAGACGCTGGTGGTCAATGAGACGGAAGCCAAGCGGATCGCTGCGGCTGTGCCGATGGCCGGCGTCACCGAAGAGGGCTTCAAGGGCGCGACATACTCCGACCCGAACAAGGGCGCGCCGCCCAAGGGCGCCAAGGATTTCGGCGTGCAGGGTTATGACTCGTTCTGGATGGACCCGGGCGCGCGGCTTGCGCTGGTGAAGGGCGAATGGCGGACATCCTACGTGGTCGAGCCGGCAAGCGGGCAACTGCCCTATGTCGATCCGGCTGCGCAGGCAAAGAAACGCGCCCTCCGCTCCGAGCGGTATGAAACCGGCAACGCGGCCTATGAGGGGCCGGAGGCCACGAACATCGCCGAACGTTGCATCATCGGGTTCGCGAATGCGGCCGGGCCGGGGATGCTGAGCGGGCTGTACAACAGCAACTACCAGATGGTGCAGACGCCGGATCACATGCTGATCCTTGCCGAGATGGCGCACGATGCGCGCGTCATCCCGATCTATGCGAGCGCGGAGAAGGCGCGCGCCAGCCATCGGCCGGACGCCATCAAACCCTGGTTCGGCGACACGGTCGGCTGGTGGGAAGGCGACACGTTCGTGATGGAGTCCATCAACATCAACCCGGTTCAGGTCGAGGCGCAGTCGTCGTTCCCGATATCGGACAGGGCTGTCGTCACCGAACGTTTCACGCGCACGGGCGAGAAGGACATTGTCTACGAGTTCAGCGTGAATGACCCTGAAACCTACACGCAACCGTGGAAGGCCGAGCTCAGCTTCTATCCGTCGCCGGGCTGGTACGAATATGCCTGCCATGAAGGCAATTACGGGATGCACGGCATTCTTGCTGGCGCGCGCGAGAAAGAGCGTCAGGCAGCGATGAAGACCAAGTCATCGAAAGCGAAGGGCGGCCAGTAGATCTGGCGTCGTTCGGAATACCATGAGGGAGAATTGAGAATGCGGATGCTCAAACCAGCGCTGACCGCGCTGGCCATCGCGGTCATGGCGTCGCCGGCCCTGGCGCAAGTTCCCCGATCGGCGGATGGAAAGCCCGATCTCACCGGTTTCTGGACGCACGCGTCGCTGACGCCGCTTCAGCGTGCGCCATCCAACAAGACGCTTGTCGTGCCGGAGCTGGAGGCCAAGCGGATTGCCGATGGCACGGCGGTCGCCGGCATTCCGGCCGACGACCCGGAGTTCAGGAACGCCACGTATTCGGACCCGACCAAGGGCGCGCCGCCGAAGGGCGGAAAGGATTTCGGCGTCAAAGGCTATGACAGCTTCTGGACGCAGCCCGGCAACACGCTCGCCAAGGTGAAGGGCGAATACCGGACGTCACACGTTGTCGAGCCGGCCAATGGCCTGTTGCCGTTCAAGGATCCTGCCTTGCAGGCCAAGCGCCGGGCATCGAACACAGAGCGCTATCAGACCGGCAACGCCGCGTATGAAGGCCCGGAAGCCACGACGCTGGGCGAACGCTGCCTGATTTTCAGCGGCCTTGGCGGGCCGGGCATGATGAGCGGCCTGTACAACAACAATTACGAAATGGTGCTGACGCCGGACCATCTGATGATCCTGGTCGAGCAGGTTCACGATGCGCGCATCGTGCCGATCTTCGCGAGTGCCGAGAAAGCGCGTGCGGGCCACAAGCCGGCGGCGATCCAGCCATGGCTGGGCGACACGGTCGGCTGGTGGGATGGTGACACGCTGGTGATGGAGTCGATCCATATCGAGCCGAAGCAGCAGGAGAACCATTCATTCCCCGTATCGCCGAAGGCCGTGATCACCGAGCGGCTGACGCGCACAGACGCGAAGAACATTTTCTACGAATTCAGCGTCAACGATCCCGAGA
>CALMWO010000212.1 GCA_937873805.1 uncultured Hyphomonadaceae bacterium | reverse complement strand
TCGGCGGACCATTCTCTTCGTCGATGAAGTACATCGCTTCAACAAGGCCCAGCAGGACGCGTTTCTGCCCTATGTTGAAGGCGGGCTGCTGACCTTTGTCGGTGCGACCACCGAAAACCCGTCGTTCGAGGTCAACTCGGCGCTGCTCTCGCGGGCTTCGGTGTACGTTCTGCACCCGCTCTCGGCGACTGAACTGGGCCAGCTGTTCGAGCGCGCGTGCCGGCTCGCGCTTCCCGATCTCGGCTTCGACGCTGACGCGCGTGCGCGTCTGATCGGTCAGGCTGATGGTGACGCTCGGCGTCTGCTCAACCTCGTCGAACAGGTCGGTACGGCGGCCGCTACGGAGCGCGTGACGAGCATTGACGGGGCGTTTGTCGACCAGACGCTGGCGCAGAGCCTGCGTCGTTTCGACAAGGGAGGCGACGCGTTCTATGACCAGATCTCGGCCCTCCACAAGTCCGTTCGTGGTTCGTCGCCGGACGCCGCGTTGTACTGGTTTTGCCGGATGCTCGATGGGGGTGCCGATCCCCGCTATCTGGCGCGGCGTCTCATCCGCATGGCCTGGGAAGATATCGGTCTGGCCGACCCGCGCGCGGCACGCATCGCCCTGGACGCCGCCGAGACGTTCGAGCGTCTCGGTTCGCCGGAAGGCGAACTGGCCCTTGCCGAAGCGGTGCTCTATCTGGCGATGGCGGCCAAGTCCAATGCGGCCTACCTCGCGTATAATGCCGCGCGCGCTTTCGTCAGTAGTGACGGTTCGCGCCCGGTGCCGGTCCGTCTGCGCAATGCGCCGACGCGCTTGATGAAGGACCTGGACTACGGCAAGAATTATCGCTACGCGCACGACGAAGCCGGCGCCTATGCCGCTGGTGAGAGCTATTTCCCCGAGGGCATGCCGGTGGTCGATTGGTATCGACCGGTCGAGCGTGGCCTCGAGATTCGGATCGGCGAGAAGCTGGCCCAGCTGCGCGAACTCGATCGACGTGCAAGAGAGAAAAAGAGCTAGACCGATCACGATCGCGGCCACCCCGCCAGACCTGCCGGTGCTGCTTCGCGGCGGGCAGATCCGCGAGTCGGCCCGCCGCCGCCAACCCAAGGACTGAGCATGCTTGACATCCAATTGCTGCGCACCAACATCGACGCCGTCGCCGAGCGACTTGCCACGCGCGGCTTCGCCCTCGACAGGTCGACCTTCCTTAAACTCGAAAGCGAACGCAAGGCCTTGCAGACCCGCACCCAGGATCTGCAGGCCAGTCGCAACAGCCTCTCGAAGGAAATCGGCCTGCTCAAGGCGCGAGCGCAGGATGCCTCGGCAGTGATGGCGCAGGTCTCGGCCCTGAAGGACGAACTGGCAGCCAACGAAGTCCGCCTAGGCGAGCTGCTCCGCGAATTCGACGCCTTTCTGGCGGTGGTTCCCAATCTGCCGCAGGACAGCGTCCCGATCGGACGCTCCGAGGCGGACAACGTCGAGGTGAAGCGCTGGGGTGATCCGCGCCGCTTCGAGTTCACGGTCAGGGACCACGTCGACCTCGGCGAGGCGCTCGGGCAGCTTGACTTCGCCACGGCGGCCAAGATCGCCGGCACGCGCTTTTCGCTGATGAAGGGGCAACTGGCCCGCCTGCATCGGGTGCTCGCCCAGTTCATGCTCGACACACATGTTGGACAACACGGCTACACGGAGGTTTACGCGCCTTATCTGGTCAACGGAGCCAGCTTGTTGGGCACGGGCCAGCTGCCGAAGTTCGAGGAAGACCTCTTCAAGATTCTGCGCGCCGACGCTGAACCGCTGTACCTGATTCCGACGGCCGAAGTACCGGTCACCAACATTGTGCGCGGCGAGATCCTGCCCGCAGAAGCGCTGCCGCTCAAGCTCGTTTGCCACACGCCGTGCTTCCGTTCGGAAGCGGGATCCTACGGTCGCGATACGCGCGGCATGATCCGCCAGCACCAGTTCGACAAGGTCGAGCTGGTGCAGATCGT
>CALMWO010000211.1 GCA_937873805.1 uncultured Hyphomonadaceae bacterium | reverse complement strand
TCGCACATTCGAGCTGGGCCTGCGCGACTGGGTTCGGGCGCAGACAGGCTTCGAACCCGGCTATGTCGAGCAACTCTACACATTCGGAGACCTTGGCCGCGAGCTACCGCAGGCCGAACTCGACGACGCGCCAACCGGCGCGCGTCTCATATCGGTCGGCTATCTGGGGCTGACGCCAGAGCGCACCGATATCTCGGCCTTCGACGCCGTATGGCGTGACTGGCACCGCTACTTTCCCTGGGAAGACCATCGCAAGGGCCGACCTGACATTATCGACAATGCGATTGCGCCTGCCCTGCTTGCGTGGGCCGATGCTGGCGGCAAGCACGCCACGGCCCGGCATTCGCGTACACAGATCGCCTTTGGGCTCGACAACCAGCGATGGGTCGAGGAGCGGACGCTGGAACGCTACGAGCTTCTCTATGAAGCGGGCCTCGCGCCTGAAGCTTGGCGCGACAGCGGCAGAAAGTCGACAAAAGCGCCGGCAGAAGCGCTCGGCGAGCCCATGATCTCTGATCACCGTCGCATCCTAGCAACGGCGATCGGTCGCCTGCGCGGCAAGATCAAGTATCGCCCTGTCGTGTTCGAGCTGATGCCCGACAAGTTCACACTGCTCGACCTGCAAAAGGTCGTCGAAGCCATTCTCGGCCAGCCGCTGCACAAGCAGAATTTCCGGCGGTCGCTGGATCGCTCCGAACTTGTTGTTGGATTGGGTCAGTTCACGCAGGCGACAGGCGGCCGCCCCGCCGAGCTTTTCCGCTTTCGCCGCGAGGCGCTGCGTGAGGGGCACGTTTCGGGCGTGCAGACCCCGCGAGGCTAATCGATCCGGCCAGATTTATTCGCTCGACTGCGCGACAGTTTTGTGAGATTCTAGTTATGCTCAAGTTGAGCTTAAGTGGGGCTATCAAACCGGAGACCGCCTTTCCATTGAAAGGCATTTTTTCGGGCCCACCTTATGCTCACGTTGAGCAAAAGGGCGTTCTCCGCCCTGCTTGTGCTGGAGGGACCGAGAATGGCCCGCGTTATCGAATTTGGCCCTGGCTGTGATGTGCCTGCCGCTCGCCGCCGTCCGTCGGCCGCTGAGAAGCGCGGGCTGGCCTATGACGCGGAGGTGAAGGCCGCGACGGACCATCTGTACCCGCAGGTGAAGGACTTCGTGACGCCGATGGAGTGGCCCGCGATCGCTCCCTTCGTCTTCCACATCAACAGGCTCAAGAAGCAACGCGACGCCGTCGTGCTGGCCCACAACTACATGACGCCCGACGTGTTCGCGCTGGTCGGCGACTTCCGGGGCGATAGCCTGCAGCTGGCCCGTGAGGCCGCCGTGACCGATGCCAAGGTGATCGTCCAGGCGGGCGTCCACTTCATGGCCGAAACCTCGAAAATCCTGAGCCCGGACAAGACGGTGCTGATCCCGGACATGCGCGCCGGCTGCTCGCTGGCGTCTTCGATCACGGGCGAGGATGTGCGCCTGATCCGCAAGAAATACCCCGGCCTGCCGATCGTGACCTACGTCAACACGACGGCGGACGTGAAAGCCGAATGCGACATCACCTGCACCTCCTCGAACGCGACGCAGGTTGTGGAACATGTGGCCCAGACATGGGGCGTGGACCGCGTGATCATGGTTCCGGACGAGTATCTGGCGCGCAACGTCGCCGCCAACACGGCCATCCGGATCATCGCATGGAAGGGTCATTGCGAGGTCCACGAGAAGTTTACCGGCGAGGATGTACGGCAAATCCGTGATGCGCACCCCGGAACCATTGTGCTGGCGCACCCGGAATGTCCGCCAGATGTCCTTGAAGAAGCCGACTTTGCGGGCTCAACATCTGCCCTGTCGGCCCACGTGAAGGAATCAGGCGCCCGAAAGGTCGTTCTCCTGACCGAGTGTTCGATGAGCGATAACGTCGCCGCGGACAATCCCGGCGTGGAGTTTGTGAAGCCATGCAACCTGTGCCCGCACATGAAGCGCATCTCTCTGGAGAACATCTACGACGCGCTCCTCGAGATGAAGCACGAGGTGACGGTGCCGGAGGACGTTCGCGTTCGCGCCAAGGCGGCGATCGACGCGATGCTGTCCCTCCCCAAGCCGAAGGTGTTCCCGAAGTTCAAGGTCGGGGCCGGCGTGTTCGAGCCGGTCGAGATCATATGAAGCTCAGGCCGCTGAAACGTCTGGCTGCCATCTTCGGCTGCACCATGGTGCTCGCCGCGGCGATGCCGGCGTTCGCGGATGACATTGCGGGCGATTGGTTGTTCGACACGTCGAAGTTTGCGGAAAATGACTGTCAGATCACTGGCCGCATGACCTTCACGGCGACACGGGTGAAGAACACCTACACCTGCCTGTTCGTCTCGGAGCAGATCTGCGGGAAGCTCAACGGCAATCTCTATATCCGCGTGCAGCAATCCTGCACGGCGCAGCGCATCGGCAAGCAGGTGGCCATCAAGTCCGAGGTTGCCAAGATTGAAGAGCGCCGACCGAAAATTCCAAACCCGGAAGAGTGGTACCTCGCCGACAACTTCATCGTGCAGCTTTCGAACAACAAGGCCGAGATGAACGGCGAGCACTATGACGAACAGCGCAACCTGAAGGCGCGCTTCTGGCGTGACGTGGAGCTGGTCGGGTAACATGACGATGGCGGGGACGGCATGACGCAAGCTCGACGCCTCGGCCTCGCCGCCGTTATTGCCGCGTGTGCTCTCGCCGCCCTGCCCGCAAGCGCCCAGACGCAGACCGACATCTCTGGCGCCTGGAAATTCAAGACAGACGTGCTGCCCAACAAGGGCTGCGTCATTTCCGGCGACATCACGTTCAAGCGCGTCGCGAAGACCGGCGACTATGCATGCAGGTTTGTCAGCCGCGAGGATTGCGATCGCGTTGGCGGACCGACCTTCACGAAGGTCCAGCAGTCCTGCACGGCAAAGATCGTGAAGGGCGAGATCGTCATCACGTCGGCCGTCGACCGCATTCTCGATGCCGGGCCGGCCGATTTCAAGGAACAGATGTTCGCAACGCAAGCCTATGCTCCCGATCATTTCAAGGTGCGTCCGAGCAAGGGTGAGCTGATCGGCATTTTCCACTCCAGCCGCGAGGCCAGGGTGCGGTTCTGGCGCGAGCAGGACCTTGTGGGATGACCCTGCGCGCCATCCTTCCCTGCATCGTTGCGATGACGCTGGCCCTTCCGGGCGCCTATGCGCAACCGAAGCGGCCGGACGCGTCTGGCAGCTGGAGCTTCAAGAGTGAACCCATGGGTTATGGCTGCGTCCTGTCGGGCGACATGACGGTCAGCCGTACCAGCGACAAGAGCTACAAATGCACCTTCACCGCGCTGTGGTCGTGCAAGCTTCGCCTGCCTCGGTCTGTGCAGACCGAGCAGAGCTGCATTGCGACGCAGACTGGCGATGACGTGACCATCACCAGCCGCATGACCAGGATCAACAAGGTCGATCCCGCTGACATGCTGGACATGATGCAGAAGAACTACGCGGCAGATCATTTCACGCTGAAGATCAACGCGCGAGGTGACGAGATGGATGGGATTTTCAAATCCTATGGCCAGGCTCCCGTGAAATTCCGCAAGCGACTGGACCTGATCGGATGACAACCCCGTGACGACCAATCGCGACATCCTCATCGTCGGCGGAGGGCTGGCTGGGCTTTTCCTTGCGCTGAAGCTCGCGCCGCGGCGTTGCACCGTCATCGCGCTGGCGCCACTCGGCCAGGCCGCCGCATCCGCCTGGGCGCAGGGTGGCCTTGCGGCTGCGCTCTCGCCTGAGGACGAGCCATCCTTGCATGCATCGGACACGCTCGCAGCAGGCGCGGGCATCGTTGATCCGGTGGTCGCGCGCCTGATCGCGGAAGACGGGCCGGCGCGTGTTCGCGACCTGCTGGCGCTTGGCGTGCCGTTCGATCGCACAGCGGAAGGCCAGCTTGCCCTGTCGCTTGAGGCCGCCCACTCGCGGGCGCGTGTCGCCCGTGTGTCCGGCGACCTTGCTGGCAAGGCCATCATGGAGGCGCTGACCTACGCCGTATCCGCCTCCTCGCACATCGAGGTGATTGAGAGCGTCAAGGCGCTTGCGCTGCTGCAGGACGGCAATGGGCGCGTTGCCGGCGTGCTGGCGCAGGAAAAATCCGGCGGGCTGTTTCAACTGCGCGCGGCGGAGACGATCCTGTGCGCGGGCGGATCTGGCGGGCTTTATGCGATCACGACCAATCCAAAATCCTCGCAGGGCGACGCCCTTGCCATGGCGTATCACGCCGGCGCGCTGATCGCCGACCCGGAGTTCGTGCAATTCCATCCGACCGCGATCGATATTGGCCGCGACCCTGCTCCGCTGGCGACGGAAGCGCTGAGAGGCGAAGGCGCGCATCTGGTCGATCGGACCGGCCGCGCCTTCATGAGTGACTATCATACGCTTGGCGATCTGGCGCCGCGCGACGAGGTTGCGCGCGCCATTCATGCCGAGCGTGAAGCAGGCCGTGGCGCCTTCCTCGATTGCCGCAAGGCGATCGGCGCGCATTTCCCCGATCACTTCCCGACCGTGTTCGAAGCCTGTCGTTCCGCGAATGTCGATCCGCGGATTGCGCCGATCCCGGTTGCGCCGGCGATGCACTATCACATGGGCGGCGTGGTGACGGACCTGTGGGCGCGGACGTCGCTGGAGGGTTTGTCTGCCTGTGGCGAGAGCGCATCGACGGGCGCGCATGGCGGCAACAGGCTGGCGTCCAACTCGCTGTTGGAGGCTGTCGTGTTTGCGGAGCGTGCGGCGCGGCGCTTGAAGGGCGCGACGCTGTCTCAGCCGGGCGACGCCAGCGCGATCGCGCCGCCGGAAATGAACGAGCTTTCGATGATTGAGCTGCGCAAGCGGATGCATGCGCAGGTCGGCGTAGTGCGTGAGGCGCGCGGACTTGCGAACACGATCGACTGGATGGATGCGGCGCTGGACAATGTGGGACCGGCGCGGGCTCTGGTGGCGGCGCGGTTGATCGCGGCGGGCGCTCTGGCGCGTGAAGAGAGCCGCGGCGGGCATTATCGCTCGGACTTCCCTGAAACGCTTGCCCCTCATCGCACCTTCATTCGCCGTGGTTCTGACGGCGCCCCCTTGATCCAGCATTCCGCAATCGCGGAAGGAGTCTGACGTGAGCGAGCTCCTGCCCATTCCTTCCCTGCCCGACATCATTATCGAGCCGCTTGTGCGCCTCGCCCTCGCCGAAGACTTCGGACGCGGCGGCGAC
>CALMWO010000210.1 GCA_937873805.1 uncultured Hyphomonadaceae bacterium | reverse complement strand
TGCAGAGGAGGATCGACACCGGCTGGCCACCCATGTTGGCGCGCTTCACGAAGCTTTCCAGCTGCACGCGCATGTACCGACGGTTGTGCAAACCGGTGAGCTGGTCTGTGACGGCGAGTTCCATCGACTGATCGAGACGCGCGCGGAGGGCATCGAGATAGCGCTTTTTGCGAACCTGCGTTTTGACGCGGGCGAGAAGCTCTTCGCTATCGATCGGCTTGATGACGATGTCGGACGCGCCGAGATCGAGCGCACGAACGGCTTTCTTCTCATCGTCCGGCTCCGCGACGACGAGGATCGGCAGGTCGCGCGTGGATTCGAGCGAGCGGAAGTAGGCGCAGAGACGAAGACCGTCGAGCTTCTCGTTCGACAGCGAGATGACCATCAGGTCGACCATCGACCCGGAGATGCCCAGCTGGGTCGCTTCCGAATGCGAAATCGGGCGGTGCAGGCCTTCGAGGTAGCGGCAGATGCGGCGGGCCTGGCGTTCGTTCTCGTCGATGACGAGGATGCGGGCGGGCTCCGAGGCCCTGCCCTGCGCAGCAATGTCGACCGCGCCGATGCGCTTGCCCGAAGCTTCGCGCTTGCGCAGCTCGTCGGCCACCATTTTGTATTTGGTCAGCGCGCGGACGCGCGACAGCAGTTGAAGATCGTTGACCGGCTTTGTTAGGAAGTCGTCGGCGCCAGCGCCGAGACCGCGCAGGCGGTCTTCGCGTTCGTTCAGCGCGGTGACCAGCACGATCGGGATATGTTCGGTGCGTGGATCGTTCTTGAGACGCCGGCAGGCTTCGACACCGTTGAGCTTCGGCATCATGACGTCCATCAGGATGACGTCGGGCTCTTCCGCCAGCGCGCGCTCGATCGCATCTTCGCCATCCACGGCGGTGATGACGTGGAAGTATTCGTTCTTCAGCTTGTCGGTGAGCAGTTTGCGGTTCTGCTCGATGTCGTCGACGACGAGGACGCGTGCGCTCATCTCGACACTCTCCGCGGCGGGAGAGGCGCGGGACGCGAGGGCTGGCCAGCACCACGCGGTCCGGTGAGTTTCTTCACCTCGTTGATGAAGGCCGTCATCTGGATCGGCTTGGACATGTAGGCTTCGCAGCCCGCTTCACGCACGAGGCGTTCGTCCTGGCGCATCGCAAACGCCGTGACGGCCATGATCGGAATCTGGTTGATCGCGCTGTCGTCCTTGATCCAGCGCGTGAGATCGAGTCCGGAGACCTCGGGCAGCTGGATATCCATGATGATGAGGTCAGGCTTGTGCGTGCGTGCGAGATCAACGGCCTTCAGGCCGTCGCGGCTTTCCACTGTCTGGAAGCCGAACGCATCCAAGAGATCGCAGAAGAGCTTCATGTTGAGCTCGTTATCTTCGACCACGAGGACTTTTTTGGCGGGGGGCGTCGCCATCAGCACATCACGCTTAGGACCGAAACGGGTTGATTCCCGACTATGTCCGTTCTTGTTAGACCTGAGAGTATTAACCGCCTATTTTCAACTGCGGCTCGCATTGCAGCGGACGCTGCGCTGCAAATTAACAAAACCGCCAGTTTTACAAACACTTCCGGACGGATCTGTATCTTGAACGGAATGATTGCTGGGAGCAACGGAAATTTACCTGTCGCCTGCCGCGACTGTCTCGCGGCCTGGGAAGGGATTCGGCCGCGCTGCCGGACGTGCGGATCGGTCCGGCTGGTATCGCATCCGAAGCTGTTCGACCTGACGGTCGCGCATATCGATTGCGACGCGTTCTACGCCACGATCGAGAAGCGGGACCGGCCGGAGCTGATGGCCGCGCCGGTGATCGTGGGCGGGGGGAAGCGAGGCGTTGTCTCGACCTGCTGCTATGTGGCGCGAACCTATGGCGTGCGCTCGGCCATGCCGATGTTCAAGGCGCTGAAGCTTTGCCCCGACGCGGTGGTCGTGAGGCCGCGGATGGATGTTTACGTCGCCGAAGGGCGGCGGATACGCGAGATGATGCAGAGGCTGACGCCTCTGGTGGAGCCGGTTTCCATTGACGAGGCGTATCTCGATCTTTCGGGCACGGACGCGCTGCATGGCGCACCGCCAGCGATCAGCCTGATGAAACTGCAGAAGGCAGTGGAGGCGGAGCTGCGGCTGACGATTTCCGTGGGGCTTGCGAGCAACAAGTTCCTGGCCAAGACGGCGAGCGAGGCGGACAAGCCGCGCGGATTCTTCGCGCTGTCGATCGACGAGGCGCCGCACTACTTGTCGGACAAATCAGTGCGTGTGATCGGCGGGGTCGGGCCGCAGTTCGAGAAGAAGCTGAACGGCGATGGCATCCGCACGGTTGGCGACGTCCAGAAGATCGATGTGAAAACGCTGGTGAAGCGGTATGGCGAGACGGGGTTGTGGTTGCACAATTGCTCGCTTGGCCGGCATGAGCGGAAGGTCGACCCGGACGGCGAGCGCAAGAGCGTATCGTCGGAGACGACGTTCAACGAAGACGTTTCCGATCCGCGCACGCTGGAAGATATTCTGTGGCGGCTGAGCGAGCGGACGGCGGATCGGGCGAAAGGTTCGGGGGTCGAGGGGCGTGTGGTGACGCTCAAGCTGAAGACGCATGACTTCAAGAGCTTCACGCGGCGGGTGTCGCTGAACGAGGCGACGCAGCTGGCGCAGGTGATATTCCGTGCCGCGAAGCCGATGTTGGCGCGCGAAGCCGTGGGACAGCGCTATCGCCTGTTGGGTGTCGGGATTTCGGAGCTGGTGGACGCCAAGGCAGATGCAATGGACCTGGCCGATCCCAAGGCCCTGAAGCGCGCGAAGGCAGAGCGGGCCTCGGACAAGGCGCGCGAGAAGTTCGGCGGCGACGCAGTCATGACAGGGCGTGGCGCGCGCATCCAGAAGGCCCGGGAGAAGGGCTGAGTGCAGATCGACGAGACATTCAGGGCGAAGGTGTGGACGCAGGAAAGCACGGGCGCGTGGCATTTCGTGACCCTGCCCGCTGACCTGTCGAAGCGCATCCGCACCTTGACCACGGGCTTGCGCAGGCCGTTTGGCTCGTTTCATGTTGTAGCGAAGACCGGCAAGACCAGCTGGGAAACATCGCTGTTCGCTGACCAGAAGCGCGGGGCGTTCCTGCTGCCGGTGAAGGCAGAGGTGAGACGGAAAGAAAAGATCGCACCCGGCGACACAATCGAGGTTTCGGTCTCGTTTGGATTGTGATGACAAGTCGTGGCGGGTCGCAATACAACGGCGCCAGATCAGGAGTTGCACATGTCCGTACTCGAACGTCTGAAGGCTGCCGGCGTAACGTTGCCCGAACCGCGCCCACCGGTAGCGAACTATGTGCCGTTCGTGATCACGGGGAATGTGCTGTTCATTTCGGGTCAGGTGAGCGCTGGCCCTGACGGCCTTGTCGTCGGACGCCTGGGTGAAAACATGACGCTTGAGCAGGGACAGGCCGCGGCGCGTATCTGCGCCATCAACCTGATCGCGCAGATGAAGCTGGCGCTGGGCGATCTCGAGCGCGTGACGCGCGTGGTGAAGCTTGGCGGCTTCGTGAACGCAGCCGGAGATTTCATCGACATTCCCAAGGTGATCAATGGCTGCTCGGACCTGATGGTCGAGGCGTTCGGCGACAAGGGGCGGCACGCCCGTTCGGCTGTCGCCTGCCCTGTGCTGCCGATGGGCGCCGCCGTGGAAGTCGACGCCATCGTCGAATTCGCTTGATGAACTCGCCATGAGCGAGCGCTTTTTCGATGTGTCAGCCTACGCTTACGCTCATCGCGGGCTGTGGCGTGGGCGCACGCCAGAGAATTCGATTGCAGCGTTCGAGGCCGCCCGTGCAGCGGGCGTGGGTGTAGAGCTGGACGTGCGTCTTACCGCGGATGGCGTGCCTGTGGTGTTCCACGACGCCGGGCTGGAGCGCATGTGCGGACATCGTGAGCTTCTGGCGCGCGTTGCGTCCGATGAACTGGCTGGGCATCAACTGCCAGATGGATCTCCGATCCCGACGCTGGCGCAGGTGCTGGCCATCATGGGCGACCTGCCTGTGCTTATCGAATTGAAAGTCGATGGCGCTGGCGGGGAAATCGCGGATCGGGTGGCTTCCGCGATCGAGGGGCTGGCGGGCCTTTACGGCGTGATGAGTTTTGACGAGCCGACTGTCGCGCGGCTGTGCCGGCTGGTGACGGACAGGCCGGTCGGGCTTCTGGCGATTGCCGACAATCAGGTGGAAGAGACGATCATCAGCAAGGCGGTGACCGCGCGGGGGCTGGGCTGCGATTATGTGGCCCCGCATCATTCCGTTCTGGCGATCATGCAGGCTGCAGCAGGCGGCCTGCCGATGGTGACATGGACCGTGCGGACGCCCGAAGAGCTGGAACTTGCCCGGAAACACGGCGCCGCGCCGATTTTCGAAGGCTTCAGCCCTTCTCTGGCTTGTGGCCTCGCAATGCCGCCCGGAACACCGATATAGTCTTTCTGGGGC
>CALMWO010000209.1 GCA_937873805.1 uncultured Hyphomonadaceae bacterium | reverse complement strand
AGCGCAACTACACGACCTGCCCCGTATTCGGCACCAGCTTCAACGATGCCGGCACAGCAACGCAGGCCTACAACTTCGGCATCCGCAACACCCCAACCACCGCTACCGCTCCCGGCTCGACCTTCGCCAATGGCGGCGATGGCTATTCGCCGAGCGGCCAGTCCCTGCTCGCCACGCCGACCATCCGCAACTCGATGTTCGTTCGCGCCGATTATGACCTCTCGGACCAGTTGAACGTCTACATTGAAGCCAACTCGGCAAGAACCAAATCACGCTCCGAAGCTGGCGCAGGCACGGGCACGTTTGTTACCTCGTCGGCCCTCGGCTTCCCGATCAGCTCCAACTACGCCTATCTGCCGGATAATCTCCGCACGCAGATGCAGACGCTGGGCATCACCCAGATCAACGTCCAGAAACAGTTCGCCTTCAACGTCAAACAGACCTTCGAAAGCCGCACCAACCGGATCGTCACCGGCGCGACCTATGACTTCGATGACAACTGGTCGGGTGACATTTACTACACATACGGCGAAACCAAGAGCGAGATGACGCTGAACGATTTCAGCAACACCATCGCCATGCAGAACGCCCTGACCGCAGTCAGGGATCCGGTCACCGGCGTCGTCTCGTGCGCCACCGGCGGGCAATATTGCGTGCCATGGAATATCTTCGGTCGCGAGCCAATCACGGGCGCGCTGCAAAAGTACATCAACCCGCAGAACAAGTACTTTAACGAGAACACGCAGCAAGCTATCGAAGCGACTGTGACGGGCACATTGTTCGCTCTCCCGGCTGGCGATGTTGATGTCGCGGTTGGTGGCGGCTATCGCAAGGAAACCCTGATCGAGAGCTCCGACGCGCTCGGCTTGGCGGCCCAGCGTAACCCGTTCAGCAACAACCCCGGCGCCCTGATCTACATCAACGCGCCTGCCATCAAGGGCGACCTCGAACTCTACGAAGCTTTCGGCGAAGCACAGGTTCCCCTGCTGGCCGATCTACCCTTCATCCAGTCGTTCGATGCGAACTTCGCTGCCCGCTACACCGACTACTCCAGCTCGGGCGGCGTCACGACCTACAAGGCTGGCCTCGTGTGGGTGCCGTTCGAAGGCCTGCGCATTCGCGCCGCTCAATCGCGCGACATTCGTGCGGCGAACCTGGTTGAGCTGTATAACCCGGAATCGACCGGCTTCGGCGCCGTTCGCGATCCGCAAAAAGGTGGCGCCAGCGTGTCGATCGTTCCGATCACCAGCGGTGACCCGAACCTGACTCCGGAAGAGGCCGACACGACCACCATCGGCTTCGTTTGGAATCCGACCTTCTTCCCGCAATTCACTGCGACGGTGGACTACTTCAATATCGAGATCGTTGACGCCATCTCGACAATCACCACGCAAAGGACGCTGGATCTCTGCACCGCAAGCGCGCAGCCCGCCTACGCGGATTATGCATCTTACTGTAACCGCATTGTTCGCAACTCGGTTGGCGACCTGACGACCATCAGGACACCTTACTCGAACCTGGCGACCCTCGAGAACAGAGGCGTCGACGTTGAACTGGCCTACAGTGAAGACATTCCTGTATTTGGTGTCGACGGCAGGTTCTCCCTGCGGGCTTTTGCGACCTACGTCTACGAAAACAGCACCGCTACGCCGGGCGCGCCGCCGATCCCGATCGACACCTCTCCGAGCGTGGGCCAGCTCTCGGGCCTCATCACGGCCAGCTATGTCTTCGATGACTGGACACTCGGCCTGCAAGAGCACTTCGTCGGCCCGGGACGGTATGATCCTTCGCAACCGCGTTACAAGGGCGACCTGGCCGGAAGCCAGTGGTGGACCGACCTCTCGGTCAAGCGCTCGTTCGGCAACTGGGAACTGTTCGGTTCGGTCCTGAACCTGACCGACCAGGATCCACCGGTGTTCCCGTTCACCAACACAAGCTCTGGCTTCGGAACGAGCAACACTTACGACACCCACGGTCGTCGCTACATGGTCGGCGCGCGCATCAGCATGTAGGCTGTAGCGTCGCTGGTCATCAGCGAGAACAACCGGCCCGTGATTGGCTCAGCCAGTCGCGGGCCTTTTGTTTTGGCCCGGGTAATTCAAGACGACACTTAGCTGACATCGCGGTGACCGTCATAAAAGTGACGCCAGCTCAGGGCACGAAACTCCAGAAGGGTTGCGAGCATCTGGGAGCATGGAATGGAGCCGGCAACACGCGCGTCGCGGCCTGCCTCTCCAGGCGCGTCTGTGTCGCCGGCCCTTGCGCGGTCAGCTGGACCAAGCGGACGTTCCTGATGTCCACGCCAAAAGCAGACCTGCATCGCGGCTCGCGCCCGGTAACGTCTCGGCGCAAGCCAGGCCGCCCGTTCAAGAGCAACCCCGGCAAGCCGGCCGCAGACGCACAGGCAATCGCCGAGCCGACGGTCGACGCCTCCGCGGCAAGAACGATGGCGGGCCTGCCCCCCGCCATTCCGTATCGCTCCTTCAAGGTTGCCCTGTCGGCGTTCAAGGGTCAGGCGATTCCCCAGCGCCTTGATCGCAGCGCCTGGAGCAACAAGCTTTACGCCACCAATGTGCGCGAAATCATCGAAGCGTTTCGCTTTCTTGGGCTGATCGATTCCACCGCGTCTCCGACGCCAGCATTCGCAACCCTTCTGGCGTCCTTCAACGAGAGATCCTGGTCGCATGCTCTAAGGCAGGTGCTGGAGCGATCCTACCATCACCTGCTCACCGGCGATGTTGCGACGTTGAAGGTCGGCGGGCTGCTTCGCGCGTTCCGCGCGATTTATGGCGTGCAGGTTGAAGACACTCGTAGGCGCTGCAATTTCTTCATGCATGCTGCGCGCGAAGCGGCTCTCGATACAGGCGCGCATCTGCTCGTCAACGCGCAGGCGCCGCTGGCTGAAGAGCGCCCCAGCCGCAATCCAACCGGCGCTGTCGCCCCCCGCCCCTCCGGGCCAGAAAACGCCGAGCATCCAGACGAGATCGTCAGGGACCTGCTATTGAAGCTTCCGGCCTACGACACTGGCTGGTCGGACGAGATCAAGCGGCTCTGGTTCGGCGCCTACCACGAACTCGTGCAGCGCCTGAATTCCTGAGGTTGATGAGGACAGGGCGGCTTGAAGCACGCTCATGTCGGAAGATTGTCGATTGTTTCCAATACAAACCCGCCGGAAGCGGCCGCGGCGTCCGGAGACGCCGCAGCCTGTCCGACTAGTACTTCACCGAGGCTTCAATGCCGAACGTGCGCGGCTCGTTGAAGTTGGCGTAATCGCCCAGCGTGGTCCGGTTCTCTTCCGAACGGCGATAGATGTGCTGCTCGTTGAGGAGGTTCCGCGACCACAGCGAGAGGGTGAGGCTCTGCGCGGCGCCCGTTTCGATGTCAGCGAGCGCAAGGCGTCCATTGACGACGAAGGAGCTGTCGGTCAGCTGCGCGAATTGCTCAAAGCTATGAGCACCGTCCGCGTAGGTGGCGTCGAGGTGGACACGCAGGTCAGCGAAGCCAATCGGCAGGACATAGTCCATCGCGACGTTACCGACATTCTCCGGCGTGTAGAGAATGTAGACCTTCTGGGCGACGTTGTTGAACGGGTTCACCACGCGCGGCACATCCGTGCTGGTGTAGGCGTAGCCAGCCGAGAACGAGAGGTTCTCGTTCACTTCCCACGAGCCATCGAGTTCTACGCCCCAGATTTCCGTCGTCCCCGGCGCGTTGACCGTCTCGACCGTGTTGCGGCTGGAGTTGGTGATCGGGTTCACGGTGACGCGGGTGAAGTCGATCTGGCTGTTCTCGCGGTCCATCTTGAAGAGGGCCGCATTCAGGCTGATCGCATCGCCAATGTAGGTCTTGGCGCCGACTTCGTAGGACGTGACTTCTTCAGCGCCGAAAGCGTCGTAAGTCAGCGAACGCGAGCTTGCGCCGCCAGCGCGGTAACCTGTCGAGTAGCGCGCGTAGACGTTGAAATCCGGCGTGAAATCGAAGGCGGCCACGGCCACCGGATCGAAACGCTCTTCGCTCTGGTCGAAGCGCAGGTTCGTCGCGGCGTTGTTGACCTTGTAAAGCCAGCCATTCTTCTCGTCCTTCGTCTGACGGCCACCGACGGTGAGGTGCAGACGGTCTTCGAGGATCGGCGGGGTCCAGGTCAGCTGACCATAGACGCCGGTGCTTTCGGCGTAGGCGATCGAGGCGCGGTCAAGCGAGCGGGAGCCACGATGGGTCGGCGTCGGATCGTTGATCGTGTAGCCGGTGCCGTTGGCGTTCCAGCGGTTGGTGCTGGGCGTTGCAGCCTCTTCCCAGGCCTTCTCGTTGAAGTAGAAAACGCCGAGGACGTAGTCGATCCGGTCGAGCGAACCAACCAGCTGGAATTCCTGGCTGCGCTGGAGTTGCTCGAGGTACGACAGGCTGTAGCGCGAGAAGTTGGTGTTGGGCGCGTAAACCGGCGGGCGGTTGGCGCCGCCGGCATTGTCCCACTGGTCCGCGCTCACTTCACGGTAAGCCGTGATCGAGCGAAGCTCCATGTTCGGCATCACTTCCCAGTTCAGGTGCAGCGAGTGGCCGAGCGCTTCGTCAACGCTGGGCTGCTGCGGCACGCCGATGTCGGCGACGCGCTGACGGGTCGGGTGGACTTTCACCAGCGGCGGCAGCGGCGCAATCGTGCCGGCGGGGATCGGGAAGGTCGTGGCGACCGGGCGGCCAGCCGGATTGTAGTTGATCAGCTGGCTGTAGTACGGCGTGTTCTTGTCGGTTCCGATGTCGTACGAATACTCTGCGCTGAACGTGTCGATCGGTTGCCACAACGCAGTGGCCTTGAAGCCCTGACGATCATAGAAGCCCCAGCCTTCCGCACCCGGCAGCGGGTTTTCAACAACCGCGTCGCGATGTTGCATCACGCCGTCGAACTTCACACTGATGTCGTAGAATTCCGGCAGGTCGAGGTGCATGTCAGCATTGTAGGAACCAAGGTTGCCGAAGCCCGCGCTTGCCCGGTAGCCATACTGGCCCGTCGGCTTGCGCGACACCATGTTGACCGCGCCGCCTTCAGTGTTGCGGCCGAACAGCGTGCCTTGCGGTCCCTTGAGAACCTCGATGCGCTCGATGTCGAGCAGCGTGGCGTTGAGACCATGCTGGCGGCCGAGATAGACGCCATCGAGATAAACGCCGACGCCCTGCTCGCGAGCCGGCTGGTTGGCGTCATTCGGCACGATGCCGCGAATGCCGACCGTCACGGCTGACTGCCGTGATTCAAATGTGCTCACGCGCAGGCCCGGCACGGACCCGTCAGCGAAATCGAGCAGGCTCTGGACGTGTTTGTCGTCGAGCGCCACGGCGTCAACCACGGAGAGCGAAATCGGTGTGTCCTGCACGTCGGTTTCGCGTTTCAGCGCGGTCACGACGACGACGTCGCGCCTGCCCGCTTCATCGTCAACGATCTCGTCGGCGGCAGCGGCAGGTCCTTGCTGATCGGCAGGCGCGCTCTGCGCAAAGGCCGGCGCCGAACCGGCACCGAGCAGCGCGCCGCTCATCATCAGCAATGCACGAAACTGCACACCCGTCCCAGACTTCCCAGCACCAGACTTCATTGTGAAACCCCTTCACGCCCACCTTGAGAGCATTCGCTCACCGGACGGATCAGCCGTCCTGGCGGTGGGGGTTAACGAGCCTGCGTGACAGTCCTTCGACAGACTGATGACAGTTCGGATTCGGTTGTGCAGGCGCAGCAAGCTGCCGGCGGGTGTGGCTTCCAGGCCGCCCCTTGTCATATGTCGGTCATGAAATGCGCGTGAGCGTATCCACCAGCTGGAGAATGCACGCGCAATTCACTTTCAGCTGCGATAGGCTGTTCCCATGATGCGCTGGATGCGAGCACGGATAGGGAAAGCGGGGGCTGTAATGGCTTTCCTAGCCCTGTTGTTTGCAATGGCGCCGGGCCTAGAAGCCATGGCGTGCGCCTCTGAAGGCTGCGGCATCACGTGTCTGGAGCAAGCGGAAGGCGCGGCCGCCTCGGACGCCAGCACGACCAACGCCGACGACTGCGCCGAAGGACACTGCATCTGTGCTGCAAGCCATTGCAGCCATGCGGCCATTCCCGCGCCTGAAGCGGTCGCCGAAGCCGTAACCTTGCGCCATACCAGCGCGATTCCGCTCGCGACGCAGCGCTTCGTGTCTTCAACACCCCAGACACCTGAACGGCCTCCCCGCGCCTGACGGCATCGCCGCTCCATGAGGAGTGGCGCTTTCCGTCGGCATCAAGGAGACGTTTCATGTCCATCAAGGGCGCCCATTTGGGCATTCTCGCCGCTGTTCTGCTGGCGAGCGGCGCAGGCTTTGTCATCGCGCGCGTATTCGATCCTCACGCCACAGGCGTCGCGGAGGACCCACACACACCCGATGAGCATGGCGAGGAAGAAGCGCATGTCGAAGGCTTCGTTGCGCTGAAGCTGGAAGACGCCGCCGCAGCGGGCGTACAGCTCGCGCAGGTCGAGCGCGGCGGCGGCGTGGACCTGCTGCTACCCGGGCGCGTTGCGGTTGCAGTGAACGCGCAAAGCCTGATCGGCGCCCCCCTCGATGGCACGATCGTGCAGATTCATGTCGCAACGGGCGTGAAGATCGCAAAGGGCGCGGCGATCGCATCCATGCGCAGCCCGGAGGGTGGCGTGATGCGCGCCGAGGTGGATAGCGCCAAGGCAACGCTCGACGCGGCAGAAGCCCTGGATAGCCGCAACAAAAGCCTGTTCAACGAGGGTGCCCTGTCGCGCCAGGAATGGGAGGCGACCCATGCAGCAACTCTTTCAGCGCAGGCCAGGCTGAGAGCCGCACGGGCGCAGGCGACAGCGGTGGGCGCACCCGATGCCGGCGGCCTCACGATCGTCCGCAGTCCGATTGCCGGCGTGGTGACGCACATTGCGGCAACGCCCGGAGCCGTACTCGATGATGGCATGGTGATCGCAACGGTCGCCGATGCCTCGAAAACGGAACTGGTCTTCGATGCTCCCCCAGCAACGGTCGGCCTGATAACGCCTGGCGCCCGCATCGCGGCGCAATG
>CALMWO010000208.1 GCA_937873805.1 uncultured Hyphomonadaceae bacterium | reverse complement strand
CATACCCGCAATGGAAGCGTGAACCGCGTTCACGCGTCCCCGGCGAAGGCCGGGGATGCGTGTCGATAGAGCACGCCAGCAAGCCCTGATCTGAGATCAGGCCAAAATCAGAGATCCCTCGACTCGCCATCAGCGAGAACGCACCCGCGCGCCCTAATCCTCGATCGCCGCATACACCAGCTGCTGAAGCTGCGGTCGTATCGGGTACGCCCCCGACGGCATCAACTGCGTCATCTGGATCGCAATCAGGTCTTCCGCCGGGTCGATCCAGAAGAATGTCGACGCCATCCCGCCCCACGAATACGTGCCCACGGATCCCGGCTGCATCGTCGAAACCACATCCGTTGTCACCGCCCAGCCGAGCCCGAAGCCCGAACCATCCATCCGGGATTCCGAGAACGTCTTGTCGCCCATATCCTTCAGCGTCTTGCCGCCCGGCAGATGGTTCAGCGTCATGAACTCCAGCGTCTTGGGCGAAAGAAGCCGAACGCCGTTCAGCTCCCCGCCATTGCCGAGCATTTTACAGAACGCGAAATAGTCCCCGATGGTTGAGGCAAGACCGCCACCGCCCGAAAATACATTCGGCTTCTTCGCATAGGCGCTCGCCTTGCCTGCCGGATCAGCCAGCCCAGTCACCCCGCTCACCGGATTGCGCGCATAGCACGCCATCAGCCGCCCGACCTTGTCCTCCGGCACACTGAAGAAAGTGTCGTTCATGCCCAGCGGCTCGAATATCCGCTTGCGGAAGAACGCATCGAGACTCATTCCCGACGCCACCTCCACTACCCGGCCGAGCACATCGGTCGAGTTCGAATAATTCCAGCGGTCGCCCGGCGAAAACACCAGCGGCGCAGTCGCCAGCAATTCGCAGAACGATTTCAGGTCGCCCGCATGTTTGGAGTAGTCGATACCTTTCGCGCGATAGATTGCATCCACCGGCGTCTGCTGCAGGAAGGCGTAGGTGATGCCCGACGTGTGCAGGAAAAGATCCCGCACCGTCATCGCCCGATCCGGCTTGCGCAACTCCGGCTTCTCCGCCGTTCCGCCCGCATAGACCATCACATCATGGAATTCGGGAATGTAGCGATGAACCTCATGGTCCAGCCGCAGCAAGCCTTCCTCGAACAGCATCATCGCAGCGACCGAAGTCACCGGCTTGGTCATCGAATAGATGCGATAGATCGTGTCCTCGCCGATCGGCGTCGATCCACCCATCTCCGTCGCGCCCTGGAATGACAGGTGCGCCACCTGCCCGCCACGCGCGACCAGCACCGCCGTGCAAGGCAACCGCTTCTGCTCGATATAACCGTCGAAATACGCCGGAATGCGTTTCAGCTTCTCCGCATTCATCCCCGCCTCAGCCGGATCGACGCGCTCGATGGTCATGAAAACTCCTGTCGTGATGACAAATCCTTACCCCAGCCTCCCCCGAAAAAGAAATGCCCCCGGCTCGTCGCCGGGGGCAGGAAAACTCGGGTCGTCTCAGCCCGCAGACTAGAACGTCTTGCGCAGGCCGATCTTGTAGGTCCGCCCCAGCGCGTTGCCGATGAACGGATCGTAGCTGTACTGCTGCTGCGTGAACGGCGGATCTTCATCCGTCACGTTGTCGATCGCGAGACTGATGATGAAGTTCTCGTCCCACGGCAGGGTGTAATTGTAATACAGATTGTGGGTCGCGAAGTCGTCGATCTCGCGGCCGGCTTCGCCCGCATCAAAGCGTTCGTCTTCAACGCCCTGAATGAAGCGATAAACATAGCGCAGGTTGTGGTTGCCATTCGCATAGTTCAGCGAGGTGTTGGTGCGCCACTCTGAAACAACGTCCGCGCTGTTGCCGTAGTTGGCATAACCCAGACCATCGACAGCCGCAGCGAGCTCGATGCCGTTCAGGCTGAACGCTTCGATCTCGTAGGACAGAACGCGTGTGCCCTGGAAGCCAGCTGTGAACTCACCGCCAAGCGCCGCGAACGAGTAGGTCGCATCAAGGTCGACACCCGTCGTTTGGGCGCCAGGTCCGTTACCATAGACGGAACGAATGCTGGTGACCGAGTCGCCGGTGGTAGAGC
>CALMWO010000207.1 GCA_937873805.1 uncultured Hyphomonadaceae bacterium | reverse complement strand
GTCAAGAAGACGCTCTATGTCGGGGCGTTCGCATTTATCTTCGGCAACTTCGCCATGCTGTCGACCATCGTGTTCGACAGCTTTGCAACGTTGGGCCTGAATGCTGCAGCTTCTACATTTTCCCCTGCCGATCTCCTGAAGCCTGGCCTCGTTGCCGCCGAGGGTCTCGCAGCCTCGCAACCGATCTTCGACCATATCGGGACGATTGCCCCGGGTCCGTTCGAGTTCTTCGGCAACCTTGCTGAGGTGATCCTGCTCTGTCTTGGCGGCATCATCGTCATCGCGGCGTTCTTCGTCCTCTCGATCCAGCTCTTCGTGCTGATTGTCGAGTTCAAGATCACGACGCTGGCGGGCTTCGTGCTGGTCCCGTTCGCGTTCTGGAAACAGACGACGTTCCTCGCCGAGCGCGTGCTGGGCAATGTCATCTCGTCCGGCATCAAGGTGCTGGTGATCGCGGTGGTGATCGGCATCGGCTCGACCATGTTCGCAACACTGCGCACCGCCCTCTCTCCCGATGACATGACCATTGAACAGGCCTTTGCGGTCGTGCTTGGCGCCCTTACGCTGATGGGCCTTGCCATTTTCTGTCCGCGTATCGCGGCTGGCCTCGTCTCGGGCGCCCCGCAGCTCTCCGCGGGCGCGGCTGCCGGAACTGCCATCGGCGTCGGCGCGGCCGGCATGGGGGCGCTAACGGCAGGGCGTGCGGCTGCTGGCGCGACAGTTGGCGCAACGCGCGCGGCAGCAAACGGCTCAGCGTCCGCCGCCGGGGGTCTTCGCGCTGCAACCGCGCTGGGCGCCATGCGCACCGGCCTCTCCGGTCCCATCGCTGCGCCGCTAAATGCTGCCGTTGGACTTGGCGCCTCGGCTGCTGGCGGTCTCTCTCAAGCAGCAGGCCGCGTCGCCGGTCACTTCCGAGCGCGTGGAACTGCAGGCCAACGCGCTGTTGCTGGCGCGGCCGGTGCGATCACGCCACCGCTCACGTCACCATCTGCTTCTCCATCATCCGCCACATCTGGCCAGCCAGCGTGGGCGAGCCGGTTCAAGCGCACTCAGGCGATCCGTGGGGGCTTGGCTGTTGCTGCCCACACGCTGAACGCCGGAGACGGTGGCGGCGCGTCCGAAGGCCCCAATCTCAAGCAGAGGGACTAAACCCCATGTTCACCGCAACTTCGTCTGGACGGGGGCGATCCTCGCGTCTTGGCCGGACACCCGAGCCAGACACGCCCTACCGGCAGGCCCAGCAGCTCTGGGACAGCCGCATGGGTTCATCGCTTGCCCATGCCCGCACCTGGCGGACAGCAGCGTTCGCAAGCCTCTTAACTGCAGGCGCGATGGCGGCAGGTGTCGTGGTGCTGGCCCTGCGTCCCGCGGCCGTTCCGTTCGTGATTGAAGCAAACGAAACGGGCGAAGCGAGGCTCGTAGGCCCCGCCACGTCGGCCTACGTGCCGAGCGACGCCCAGCTCTCCTGGCATCTTGCGCGGTTCATCGAGATGATCCGGGGGTTGCCGTCTGACGCCATCGTGGTCCGCCAGAACTGGCTCCGCGCCTATGACTGGACCACGCAGGGCGGCGCGCAAGTGCTGAACGCCATGGCGAAGGAGGACGACCCATTCGCCAAGGTCGGCAAGCGGACGGTTGCGGTCGAGGTGATCTCGGTCGTGCGCGCTTCCCCGGACAGCTTTCAGTTGCGCTGGCGCGAGAGCACCTACGCCAGCGGCACGCTGATTGATGTCGAGCGATACTCAGGCGTCGCCAGCATCGTGATTGCGCCTTCTTCATCGCCCGAGCAGCTCGCGAAGAACCCGCTCGGTCTTTATGTCCACGCCTTCAACTGGTCACGGGATCTCCAGCAATGATACGTCCTCTTTTTGTCTCCGCCTGCCTTGCAGCCCTGACGCTCACCTCACCTGCCCTGGCGCAAACCGCGCCACTCACGATCTCCGCGAGCAACGAGGCTGCAACACGTGGCCCTGCCGACGCGGCGCTCGTCGGCGCCTTGCATGAATTCGCCTACGAGCGGGGCGCCCTCTACGCGGTCCAAGCCTCGCCGCAGCGGATCACCGACATCGCGCTCGAGCCCGGCGAGACGCTACTGTCCGTCTCCGCGGGCGATACAACCCGATGGATCGTTGGCGACGCACAGTCCGGCATTGCGGGCAACATCCAGTCCCACATCCTCGTCAAACCGAACGCCGCCAACCTCGCAACCAATCTCGTCATCATGACTGACCGGCGCGTCTATCATGTCGAACTCAAGAGCACGTCCGGAGCGGCAATGGCGGCCGTCGCCTGGCGTTATCCGGTGGAGATGACGCAGCTAAGCAGTCTGCCACCTCCTCCTCCGCCGCCTGCAGCAACACCCCCGCCGGCGCCTGTCTTCGCGCCAGAGACGCTCAATCTTCGCTATCGCATCGATGGCGACAAGCCGGACTGGCGCCCGCTGTCAGCGTTCGACGACGGAAAACAGGTATACATCGAGATGCCGGATAACCTGATCGAGGCCCCGCCGCTGTCGGTGATCGGGGATGAAGGTCTTGAAGCTGTGAACTACCGCATTCGCGGCAAGTACTACATCGTCGATCGGCTTTTCAGAAAGGCGGAGCTGAGTCTTGGATCTGGGTGGACGCAGAGACGAGTTGTCATCACCCGGCAGACGCCGATCGCCGCTGTGAACGTCAATGGAGGCCCCAATGGCTGATGGTCTCCCGCCACGTCCTGACACTGGCGCCGAAGAACCACCTCCGCAGCGACCAGCTCCATCCATTGAACGTCCATCGCTTGATTCAATTCGGGTGAAGGCTCCGGGCGCACGTGGGCTCAACAAGCCAGCTATCCTCACCGCTGCCGGCGGCGGCGTTGCGGTCGTGTTGTTACTGGCGTCAGGCGCGTTCTCCAGCAATCAGTCCACAAAGCCCGCGACTACTAAGCCGATGATGTCTGATCCAGCGCGCCCTGAGATGGCGCAGGGGGCCATCAAATCACTCCCTGCCGACTACGCCCAGGCGGCAGCGCTTGAAGCGGCCAAGGCGCGAGCGCCATTCGATCAGGCGGGACCTCCACAACTTGGCCCGCCCTTGCCCGGCGACATCGCGGCGTTCGTGCAGCCACCACAAACACCGGGCGATATGCCGGCCTACAGCAATGACTGGAGCACGTCGGCCGCCTACGCACCGCCCGAGCCGCCTGATCCTGCAATCGCAGAAGCTGCCGCGGCGGATCGTGCCGCGATTTTCTTCTCGCTAAGAGAGCCACCGCGCAAGGCCGATACAGCATCAACGCAGCAAGCCGCTTACCAAACACCGCAGCGTTCTCCCGTTACGGCAATGGCGCCTCAAGATCGCGATCAACCCGCAAGTCCAGCCCGCCACGGTCGGATGTTGTTCCCCGGCGCTGTCGTTGCGGCAAGTCTCGTCACAGACCTGAACTCGGAGTCTCCTGGACCAGTCATCGCGCAGGTGACGCAAACCATCTACGATAGTGCGACCGGCCGAATTGCACTTATTCCTCAGGGCTCACGGATGATGGGTGAGTATAGATCGTCAAGCCGCTACGGTCAGAGCCGTGTCGCCATTGTCTGGTCGCGGTTGATCATGCCGAATGGCGATGAAGTGGCGCTGGATGAAGTAGGAAGCGATCCATCGGGCGCTGCTGGAATCAAGGGCGAGGTCGATAATCACTGGGGCGATGTGTTTGGCGCGGCAGCTCTCGGGACGATGATCAATGTAGGCGTGGCGACAACGGAGGAGCCGCAACTCACCTACAATGGGATAGGCGCAATCTCGCGCGATCCTGTTGACGCTGCGATTGCAGACGGCGTTCAGCGTAGTGCGGGCGGCGTAACCAATCGGGTTGTCGATCGGGGGCTTGCCATACCGCCGACAATACGGGTTGGAGCGGGCACCCGGATCTCGATTATCGTCACGCGACGAATAGGATTCTGAGAACTTGGCGGGGCGATTGCCTTGACGTCAGAAAGCGTGCCGCAGGACTAAGTCAAGCTCAAAGAGAACCGCTAAAGCGATCAGCCGCCGAAGCGCCGGGCAATCCATCTCCACAGACGCGACAAAAGTGAGCGTTGCCGGTCGCGGGCGGCATAGTATTCGTGTCTCCGCTTCTCTTCGGCTCGACGTCCCGACAGTACCTGCGCTTCGGTCCAGTTCCCGGCCCAGACGATTTGGCCATCGCGAATCACATAGTGCGATCGACAAGGAAGTTGCCAGTTGCCGATCGAGGGGCGGAGCGATGGCCTTCCACCCCGTTCCGTGAACGTCCACTCCACCGGGCCGAGCGGAACGACGACCTTGCTCCCGCACCCGCAGGCGCACAGATGGCCAGCGACACCGAACTCGTCGGAGACATAGAGGATTCCTGGCGCGAACTCGCGCGGCATTGCGACGACGCGCTGCAGGACAATCTCGTTCATAGATCGGTCTCTGAAAACGTCTTCAGATTGGCGATGTCGGTCAGCAGATTGTAGGCCCCGCTTCCATCCGCGTAAAACCCGCGCAGCTGCTTGAATCGTATCACCGCATAGCAGGCGTTGAGGGCGTTGAGTTCGGCGATCTGGACGTTTTTCCGATAGATGTCGTCCGCATCATCCGACAGTGGCGCAAGTTGCTTGTCCCGGACCGCCGCCGCCGTCTCCGGCGCGTAGTAGGTCGTGCGGACCTGGCCTGACAGGCCGCCCTGCTTGCGGTCGAGCCCCATGCCGACGTCGATGAAGGGGATGTTGAGGCTGATCAACAAGTCGAATATTTCGGCACGCGCCGAGCCCTTGTCGACGCAGACAAAAGAGAAAGTGACGCCGGAAAAGTCTTCGGCGCACGAGCGGTCAATGTACTTTCGGTGCAGCGAGAGGCCTTTGCGGAACGACTCATAGCGCCGCTCGAACACCTCGGTTTTGCCCAGACCGAGATCGCTGTCGTCAAGCTGGCCGGGCGAGCGATAGGCGTTGTGAACGTGGTAGGCGTCGCCGTCGAAACCCCTGATGGCCTTGACCGGGCTTTTGACGAGCAGGTCGAGCACATAGCCACCTGTGCCGCCGAGGCCGATCACGGCGACCACGTCGTTGGCGAGGAGGGCGGCAAGGTCGGCAATTTCGGCGCGGCTGGTTAGAGTGTCCGGGTATTTGAAGACCGATCCTTCGACCGCGTCGGCGTCGATCCGTTTCGTCAGGGGCGTTGCGCCGTGCAGCTCCATGGCCGGCCCCGAGATCACCGTCACATAGTGCTCGATCTTGGCGAAGAAGTCCGGGAAGCCGTTCGGCGGTTTGTTGGAGAACGAGCGCTGCACCACGACATCCGTCTTTCTGAGCGCGATGGTCGTCGCCCCGCCAGCGAGGTTCGGGATCGGTTGGCCATCGAGCCCGTAAGGCACGCCGCCGGCGAAATAGACCTGATGGTCATCCTGCTGCACGCGGACCTTGTCGATATGAACGAGTTTGGCGACGAAGGCGCCGCGCTGCAGCTGCCGGTTGGCGTCGAGATAAGGGATGTCGCGCACGACAAGGTGCGGCCCGTCGATACGGACCGCGTAGCCCTTGTCGACTAGCCGCTGGATGTCGGCGTTATGACTGGCCAGTTTTGTTAACACGGAACCGCATCCCCTCCTTGACCTTCACGCTCGCTCCTGGCGCCAGGATGCCCTCGGGCTTGTTGCCGTGGCCGTGGGTGTAGTTCACCGAGTAGGTGTTCTGCGGATTCTGCGGAAATGTCGGATCCGCCAGCGTCACGACTTCCGTGTAGGAGATGTCGTCTTTCTTGGGGACTTCGTAGGCCGTGCCATCGATGTAGATGGTGACGGTCTTCTCTTTCTTCTCGTCGTGATCGTTGCTCATGACTGACCTATGATATGCGCATCGCGCTGGCCGATTGCGATTTCGCAACCAGCTGGTAGTTATGAAACTGATCCGGGAATTGCAAGATCGCAATTCGTTTAATTTATGCAAGGACGGGGAACATGGCGGAAAACTTCGACAATGAAGCCTTCTACGCCGCACTCAACGCGGTCCGGCTCAGTCGACAGATGACCTGGAAGGATGTGGCCGAGGAGACCGGCGTGAACGCATCGACCCTCTCGCGGATCGGTCAGGGAGCCAACCCTGATGTCAACGGCCTTGCGGCGCTGTTAGCCTGGTCGGCCCTCAAGGCCGAGAGTTTCATCAGAGGCGCAGGAAAAGGCGAACCGGAGCCGATCGCCAAGATCACCGCCCTGCTCCGCGCCGACCCGAAGCTGTCGAAGCAGAGCGCGAGGCTCATCGAGGACATCGTGGTCAGCACCTACAACAAGCTGCGGAGCAAGTGATTGGGGTTTCCGCGGGGATTCAAGGCGCGCGCGAACCGCATTGCCGTCGACATTCGGCGGCGCATGGGGCTGCAGCCGATCGACCCGATCGATCCGGCCGAGATCTGCCGCGCCTTCGATATCGACCTCATGCGTCTGGCGGAGCTGGGCGATCCGCCGGGATCGCATTGCGGCATCGATGAGAGCTGCTTTTCAGCTGTAACCGTGCCCTGCGCCGGCCGGACAGCCATCGTGCACAACTGCTCTCACCATCTCTGGCGCCAGCGCAGCAACATTTGCCACGAACTCGCCCACTGCTTCCTTGGTCATGAATGCACGCCGCCGCTGACGTCTGACGGCGAGCGCATTCATGATAGCGGCATCGAAGCGGAAGCGAATTTTCTCGGCGGCGCTCTGCTCATCACCAATGAAGCGGCAAAGCATATTGTGCTGGACGGCCTGCTGGCGCAGGCCCAGATTCTCTACGGCGTCAGCCGTCCCATGCTGGATTTCCGGCTGCGCATGAGCGGGGCGCTAGCAATCCAGAAGCGGATGCAAGGCGTCCGGTAACTGTGACGGATCAATACCGCGTATCGACCAGATATCCTGTTCGCCCCGAGCATTGACCGCCCCAGTCGTTCTTGTGGGCATTCAGCCTCGTGTCGTAGCTCTTGCGGTTGAACTTCTTCTGGCAGATCGGGCACTGGATCACGTAGGTCGGGCCGCTCGCCGAAAGGCGCGCCGGCGAGCGACGAACCGGGGCGCGAGCGGGACGCGCCGTACCGAAGAGGCCGCTGGTCGAGCGCGTTGCAGTCGACGGGGCGCGCGCCGTCGATGGCGCAACCGCGACAGGACCAGTCGGCGTCAGTTCGATCTGATGGCGCGGCGTGAACGAGCGGTTGGTGACGCGCGCGCCTTCAATGCGATCGAGACGGAGGCCCCGGTGGGCGTTCTTCCCGATATCGTGGGTGTGCAGGATGATGTCGCCGGCCTGCGTCTGGCGCAGCGAATACGGCTCGACGATGCGTGTGGTGCGTTGGCCCTCGACGTCGCGGTAGTCGAGTTCGACCAGGAGCCGGTTGGCGGCGGCAAAGCGGATAACCTCGACATGCGCCTGTCGTGCGGGCGCGATCGGCAGGCGCAGCGCGCGCTCGCGCAAAACAGTTTCACCCTGCCCGCCCACATACGCCGCCGGCACGACCGGCGCCTGACCGCCAGCGAGCCAGTCGAAGAACTCCGGCAAACCATCCCAGAAGGATTCCCAGGGTGGCAGCGAGGGCAGCTGATGCTTCAACATGTTCGACCAGGAGCCTGCGAGGGTTTCCCTGTGCGGCTCCAGCGCCACGAGCGTCGGCAGGTCGATACCCTTATGCTCGCATTTCTGTTTCAAGACATCGATCATGACGGTAGACGTTGGGCGCGCCTCCTCATTTCGGAACAGGTTGATGACGTCATAGAGATCGCGCGGCCGCGTGCGTTCGGCGAGCGCTCGCGTCTTCTCTGCAAAGACTTCTTCGTAAGCGTAGGCCCGCGCGGTGAAGCCGCCCTCTGGCGCATCCGAGTACGGATGATAGACGGCGACCTCGACCGGCGGCAGCACGAGGCGCTCGTCGGCGGTGAGATCGAGCTTGATCCGCGGCCAGCCGCCGCTGCGCGGTGAGACCGGGCCGAGATAGCTGATTTTGCCCTCGCAGGAGATCGTGCCGCGCGGATTCTGATAGATATCGAAATTTTGCTTGTCGGCCGGGATTTCGATGCCGGTGCGATCGTAGATCCATTGCCCGACTTCGCCGAAGACGCGCTTGAGGAAGGTCCCGTCGAGGTGCGCTGCGTCGGTGAGCGTGAAGTCGAGATCTTCCGAGAACCGGTAGGTCTCGAACCAGCATTTCTTGAGACAGGTGCCGCCCTTGAACACCCAGCTGCCGCTGATGTCGGGATGGGCGTAGATGCCGGCCAGCATCCAGCCGAGGACATAGTCCTTCTCGACGACGTTCGGGAGCAGCGTTAGGCGCTCAGCTTCGGCGAGGATTTCACGGCGGTCGATCATCGGGGACCACGCTTCGCCCATTGCGCCGGTACGAAGAGCCGCCAGCGCGAGATCAGCCGCGGACACGGCAGGGCCGGGTCGAGCTTGGCGTTGCCTTTGGTGAGGCGCTCGCGGCAAGGAGCGACCAGCGCCATACCGCGTGGATCGGTTTCGGCGAGAAAGCCAAGGCGCTTGAACACGGCGCCATTGCCAAGGTGGTCGGCATAGCCGATCAACAGCGCATCATCGCGATCGGCGCGTTTCAGATAGGCCGCAAGGCAGTCGCTGACGTGTTGGATGCCGCCGCCGAGCGCCGGATCGTCGAGCATGTCGATGAGGGTACGGTGGACATCCGAGACATCGACCTTGCTCTGGCCGCGCCAGACTGGCTTGAGGCCGAAGAGCTTTGCCTTGGCGACACCCTTTAGCGTGAAGGTCGCGCCTTGGCGGCGCTGCTCCTTCTCGCGGAACGGCTGCGCCGTCATGACGACAATGTCGTTGAACACCTGTTCGGTGAGATCCCAGTGCTCTGCGGCGGTGCGGCCGCCAACATAGCAGGGCGCGAACAGCGCGGGCGCGAGCACCCACGGGTCATCGAGAACGAGGCCGCTTTCGAGCGTGCCAAGCGTTGCGGGCACATATCGTCCCCGGCCTACCCGACGCAGCCAGCCCTGCTCGGCCCACCGCGCCATCGTCTTGGCGGCGCGCGTGCGATCGAGCTTCAGAACGCCAACGGCAGTATCGAGCGAAATGACGTCCCCGCCCGCGCGCAGCAACTCGGCCAGACGCTGACGTCCGGCAGGCAGGCGGGGTCTGGAAGACGTATACTGCACAGTCCGGTATTCCCTTTTCCCATGAATTATTGCAACCGGGCTATACCATAAATGCCGCAGGTTAGTACATCAGTATAGCAAAAATTCGTCGATTCGGGGTGTTTCCGCTAACGCAATGAACCACCAGGCAACTTGCCGACGGGGAACGGTCAAGCCGCCGTCCATTCCCTGTCTTCGCGAACGGCATGATGTCTATGACGAAGTCCCGACTGGTCACGAAACGCGACAATTTCAGTCCGACAGCCTCGTCCGCCAATGCCGGATTCGCATAGCGGTCACACGTCAGTGAACGATATGCGGCGCACCAATTAGAGCGTCCAATACGCACGCGCATTAGGGCACAACACGCATCGACACTGATCTGCTCGCATCGAAAAAAATCTGCAGCGGACGGAGGGCGTGCCCCAATCCCACCCCAAACCAAAAAACGGCTTCGCCACACTCGGAGGAGTGTCGCTAACCGTCTGTTTTTAGAGAGTTTTTGGAGCGGGCGATGAGATTCGAACTCACGACCCCGACCTTGGCAAGGTCGTGCTCTACCCCTGAGCTACGCCCGCTCGCTGGGTAAAAAGGCCCTGAGGCCTCGGGAGGGCGGTCTATAGTCCGAAAGCCGGGGCGGGCGCAAGGGGCGCCTGCTGATGACCTTGCCGCCTAGCCGCGCCGCCTAGCCACCAAGGCCCGGCAATGGCGGTTTCGGCGCCATCGGCGTTTTCAACTTCCGCTTGGTGACGTGGCTGTCCGATTGCCCGCCGGAAACCTTCTCGCCCTTCATGTAGTGGCGCTGCCAGCGCTCCTTCATGGCCTGCTCTTCGCGATTATTCAGGCGTTTGTTGAAGTCGCCGCGGCTTTCGGCCCAGACCCTGAACTCGTCATTCAGGCCGGGATTGTCGGCCAGCAGCCGCAGGCTCGGCTGGATTTCTTCCAGCTTCTTGTCCTGCACCAGCGTGATGAAACAGAAGGGCTCGCCCTTCTCGAAACGGACCTTGCCCGGCCGCGTCATCTGCCAGTTCATGGTGAACGGGAAAGGCAGCCATTCGGTCTCGACCACGCCCTGCAGCGGATAGATGCCGTCCTTGGGCTCGTTCGGCGGGCCCATCGTCCAGACCGACCAGCCGGGATCAGTGCGGAACAGGTGGCCAGTGTGGAAGGTAACGATGCCGCGCCTGAAATGGCTGTCGGCGACATTCTTCACAGGCGGCCAGGGCTCGTCGCCCGTGATCCTGATATTCTCTTCCATCAGCCCGCCATCCCATTCGATGGTCAGGCCGATGGGACACAGGATTTCCCAGCCCGAGCAGTTCGCCATGGTCAGCGGCAGGCAGCGATACGGGTGGCGATCCTGAAAGGCGTCCATCCATTCGCGCCGGCCCTGCCCCGGAACGATCGTCGGCGCCCATTCGTGGATCTTGTAGCAGTCGAGGCGCATCGTGGTCCTTCCGCAAGGCTTCTCAGGCCGTCCACCGCCATTTAGACCACGCGACATGACAGAGCAAAACAGCCCGCCCGACGGCCCGCGCGGCCCCATGCCCGCGCCAGACGATTTCAGCCGCGCGCCGGAAAAGCCGTTGTTCGCCCTGCTCGACCGGCTGGGCATCCACACAACGACCGTCAGCCACGCCAAGGTGTTCTCCGTGGCGGAGAGCAATCTGGTGAAAGCCCACCTGCCCGGCGGGCACACCAAGAACCTCTTCCTGAAGGACAAGAACGGCCAGCTCGTTCGGATCTCGGCCCTCGGAACCAGCCAGCTCGCGCTGAATCAGGTCCACCGCGTGTTAGGAACCCAGCGCCTGTCCTTCACCGATGCGCCGACCCTTTGGGAAGCGCTGGGCGTGACGCCGGGCTCGGTCACCGGCTTTTCAGTGATGAATGATCAGGCAAACCGGGTGCGTTTTGTCGTCGAGGAAGCCCTGCTGTCCCATAAAACGCTCAATTTTCACCCTCTGCGCAACGACATGACCACGTCGATTTCGCGGGAGGACTTCCTTGGCTTTGCAACGGCGACGGGCCATACGGTGACCCGCGTGGACTTCACGAAACTGGGCGCGGCCTGAGAACGTTGTCGTTTCAGGGAACCGGGCCCATCTAGTGGTCCAGTCAGGGCCAATACAGGCCCCCAGAGTTTCAGGAGCGGTTTCGTGGACATCATCGGCGCAGGCGCAGGTCGCCCCCCCGCAGGAGCCCCCAAGAGCCCGCACGTTACCGATGGTACCGATCAGACCTTCATGACCGATGTCATCGAGCCGTCGCAGTCGGTGCCCGTCATCGTCGACTTCTGGGCGACCTGCTGCGGCCCGTGCCGCTCACACGGACCCACGC
>CALMWO010000206.1 GCA_937873805.1 uncultured Hyphomonadaceae bacterium | reverse complement strand
TTCTGCTTCGCGGCCTGCTTCGCGAGTTCGACCACCATCGGATAAAGCTCGCGATGCACGCGGTCGCCCTGCACGGCGCGATAGGCCGGATGCAGCGCCGAAAGCTTTACCGAGATGCCGTCCGCCGTTTCGGGGCGGTCGCCTGTCTTCGCCTTGCCGACTTCACCGATGGCGTTTGCGTAGCTGTCGAAATAGCGCCGCGCATCCGCTGTCGTCCGCGCTCCCTCGCCCAGCATGTCGAACGAGTGGCTGGCTGCCTCGCCCTTCTTCACCGTTCGCTGGCCGCGCTTGATCGCTTCACCTATCGTGCGCCCCATCACGAACTGCCCACCCATGATGCGCATCGCCTGCATCATGGCAGCGCGGATCACCGGCTCTCCGGCTTGCCGAACCATGCGGCCAACGAAGCTCGCCGGATCCTTCTCCGCGTCCTCTGGCGGCTGGACGATCTTGCCGGTGAGCATCAGTCCCCAGGTCGATGCGTTGACCAGCAGCGAGTCCGACTTGCCGCGATGGTCGCCCCATTCGCCGGTGGAGATCTTCTCGGCGATCAGCGCATCGGCCGTGTCCGCGTCCGGCACGCGAAGCAACGCTTCGGCCAGACACATCAACGCCAGCCCTTCCGGGTTGGACAGCCCGAACTCCTCAAGGAAGCTTTCCATGACGCCAGACCGGCGCGTCTCGGCCCGCGCCTTGAGCACGATGTCTCGCGCCGCCGCAGCCGCCGCGCGGCGCTCCGCCGCATCCAGCGCAGGGCGCGCCAGAAGTTCGGCGATCCTGCGCGACTCATCCTCGAATTTCCCGGCATCCAGCGCATCCGGGGGCGGCAAGGCGGCGGCAATCTGCTTTGTCATGACAAACCTGACCCCACGGCTAGGCCCGAGAATCGAGGCCAAACGCCATATTCTGACCTAACCATGGACGTAACCCGTCCGCGCCCGCTATCAAACGCCGCCATAACGGAAAAAGGAACCGCGCCCGCAATGCGGATCATGCTTGTCACGGACGCCTGGGATCCGCAGGTCAACGGCGTCGTGCGCACAATGAAGCGCGTGATTACCGAATGCGAGCAGATGGGTCACACCTGGGACATCGTCTCGCCCAACGGCTTCAAGACGATTCCGCTTCCGACCTATTCGGAAATCAGGCTGGCCTTCGGCGCCAAGAAGATCATCGAGGAGCGCTTCCTCGAATTCGAACCTGATGCGGTTCACATAGCAACCGAGGGGCCGCTGGGCTGGGCTGCGCGCGCGGTCTGCCTGCGCCACAAGTTTCCCTATACGACCAGCTATCACACGCGCTTCCCGGAATATGTGAACGCGCGCTTCCCGTTCGTGCCTGTGTGGGCGGGCTACACGGTCTTCCGCGAGTTCCACAAATACTCGGGCCGCGTGATGGTGGCGACGCCGTCCATGCGCGACGAGCTGGCATCGAAGGGCTTCAAGAACATCGCGCCCTGGTCGCGCGGCGTGGACACCGACCTTTTCCATCCGGCCAAACGCATGGACGATCGCGGCCCGTTCAAGGGCATGGCGCAGCCGATATGGCTGAATGTCGGACGGGTGGCTGTCGAGAAGAACATATCGACCTTCCTCGACACGCCGCTGCCAGGAACGAAAGTCGTCGTTGGCGAAGGCCCGCAGCTGGAAGCACTGAGGGAGAAGCACAAGGATGCGCACTTCCTTGGCGTGAAGCAGGGCGAGGAGCTGGCAGCGTGCTTTGCCAATGCCGACGTGTTCTGTTTCCCGAGCCTCACGGATACTTTCGGTCTTGTCGTGCTGGAAGCGATGGCTGCGGGCACGCCTGTGGCTGGCTTCAATGTGCCCGGACCGCGCGACCTGATCCCTGGAACAGGCGCGGGCGCGGTTAACGATGATCTGGCGACAGCCTGCCTGGAAGCGCTCAAGTGCTCGCGTGACGTGACGCGCACCTATGCCGAGACCTATTCTTGGCGCGCTTGCGCGGAGCAGTTCATCAATAACCTTGAGCCCCTGCCCGTGCCGGAGCGGCGCAAGTTCTGGAAGCGGCTGGCCCGCCTGCGCCACGCCCTGCGCATCCGCCGCCGCAAGCCGAAGCGCGGCGACAAGCCCGAGACGCCCCCCTCCTCAGCCGCGCAGGCCAAGGCGGACTGAATCGCGCATCGCGCGAAACGCGAACGCTTGCCCGGCGTTAAAGCCGAATGGCTGGGCTGGGTTTTGAGGTTAATCCGCTTCTCTTTGTCTCCGGCCAGGATGCCGCAGGCACGCAACTTGCTCATAGCCATGTGGGGCCAATGCAAACCCGGCCCGAGACATATCGCATGTTCGCCAAGCTTGCTTACGCCGCCGTCGCAATTCTCGTGGTCACCCCTGCGGCCGTGACCGTGATGACGCCCCCGCGCCATGAAAGCGCGGCTATGCGTTCTGTCGAACTCAGCGATCCCATTCTCGGCTTCACGCAGATGGACAACCGTATCCAGCTACGCCTGCGGACGCCTGCCAACGATACCGAGCGCAATGCGCGCCACGAAGTCATGGTGCGAACGAACGACGGTCACGAGATGAAGATCCCGCTGAAACCCGGCCAGACCTGGGCCAGCTTCGAGCTGCCGGCGAACCTCGCCGGCGCCGCGGAACTTCACATCAGCATCGATTAGGCCGCCTCAATCCACCGCATTGCCGTTCGCATCGACGATATGCACGTCGCCGATGTTGAGCTCGCGCACGCCCTCCTCGATCTTCGCGCGATCGCCGACGATCACCCAGACATGGTTCTGGTTGGGAATAATCGTCTTCGCCATTGTCTCGACCTCCGCCGGCGTCACAGTGCGATAGGTGTCAGCGTATTTCGCCCAATAATCCGCCGGCAGATTGTACAGGTAGATGTCCTGAAGCGTCCCGAGCACAGCGTCCGCCGTTTCCCAACGGCTGGACATGCCAAGCAGCGTGTTGGTGCGCACGGTGTTCAGCTCTGCAGCCGTCGGCGGTTTGCGGCCGACGATATCGGTCAGCTCCTTGCGTAGCTCCGCAACAGCGCCCTTGGTCTGGTCTGTCTGCACCGGCGCTGCGATCGAGAAAGCGCGAGGACCGCGACCGCCGCTCATGCTCGAACGCGCGCCGTACGACCAGCCCTTGTCCTCACGCAGGTTCATGTTGACCCGGCTGGTGAAGTTGCCGCCGAACAGCGCGTTGAATGCCGAGATGCGCGTGTCTTCAGCCGGATTGCGCGGTGGTTGAGGCGTGCCCACCAGGATCATTGATTGCGCAGAGTCCGGCCGGTCGACGATGTAGACCGCAGGCTTCGACGGCCGCACGCCGTTGGCGACCTGCTCGCGCTTGTTCGGCGCGTTGGTCCAGCCCTTCAACGCAGCCTCCAGCTTCGGCGTGATCTCGGCCAGCGTGGTGTCGCCGACGACAAACAGCGTCGCATTGTTGGGTCCATACCAGGCCTTGTGGAAAGCCGCAGTGTCGGCAGGCGTCAGCGTCGTGATTTCGTCCGGCGTCACCAGATGGCCATAGGGATGATTGTCACCCCACAGCACTTTCGACATGACGCGCTGCCCGACTGAGGCAGGATCGCGAAGCTGGGCTTGCAGGCCCTGCACCGTCTGCGACTGGATGCGCTTGAAGTCGGCCTCCTTGAAGGCGGGGTTGCGGAGCACGTCAGCCCAGATCGCCATCACCTGATCGAGCGTCGGGGTCAGCGCAGAGAACTCCACCGTGGAGCTCTCGCCGCCGCCGCCCGCGCCGACATAGCCGCCGAGGCGATCGAGTTCATCCGCGATCTGCAGGGCCGAACGCGTTGTCGTTCCCTCGTCCAGCATGTTGGCGGTCAGGCCAGACAATCCATCCTTGATGGTCGACTGGTCGGCGGGATAGCCGGTGTCGAGCAGCATCGATACGCTGACCTGCGGCACGTCATGCCGCTCGACCAGCATCACTTTCACGCCGCTGGAAAGCGTTGCCGTCTGGTAAGCGGGGAAAGCAGCGTCTGCAATCGAACCCGGCGCCGGCATCTTCGAACGGTCCACAGGCTGGCCGGATGCGGCGGGATCGCCGAACGGCAGAACGGTGAGCGTGTAGGACCCGCGCGTCAGCCATTTGCGCGCAACGGCCTGAACGGAGGCGGGCGTCGCCGCTTCGAGGCGCTTGAGGGAATCCTTCCACCCTCCCGGATTGCCGGTGATCGTCTCCCATTGGGCTAGGTCGGCCGCCTTGCTCGATGTGCTTTCGAGACCTGAGATCACACCCGAGACCGTCTGCACGATGTTCTTGTCGATTTCGGCCTGCGTCGGGCCGGTCTGGATGATGCGGTTCACCTCTTCATCGATTGCCGCCTCGATCTTCTTGAGATCGGCATCCGGCTTGGCGGTGACAATGATGCGGAACTGGCCCGCGAGCTCGCTCTGCGGATTCATGACCGTCACATTGGTCGCGACCTGCTCGTCAAAGACCAACCGCTTGGTCAGTCGCGCATTCTTGTCGCCGCCGAGCGCCGCCGCGAGGTGGTCGAGCGCTTCGCCGTCAGGGTTGCCGAGCTCGGGAACGTTCCACGTCTTGTAGACGCGGGGTTGAGCCACGCGATCATACATGACCTCGCGCTGGTTCTCGGCCAGTGGCGGCACCCATGATTTGGGCTGCGACGGCGGCGGCCCAGGCGGGATTTCGGCGAAGTACTTCTCGACCTGCGCCTTGGCCTCTTCAGGCTTGATGTCGCCTGCGATGACGAGGATCGCATTGGAAGGGCCGTACCAGGTCTTGAACCAGTCCTGCACGTCCGCGAGCTTGGCGGCGTTGAGATCATCCATCGAGCCGATGACGGTGTGATCGTAAGGATGGCCCTCGGGATAGGTCGCGGCGACGTGGTGATTATTCACCTGCCCGTAGGGCTGGTTCTCGCCCTGCCGTTTCTCGTTCTGCACGACGCCGCGCTGTTCATCGAGGCGCGCCTGATCGACGGCGCCAAGCAGGAAGCCCATGCGATCGGACTCCAGCCACAGGATGGTGTCGAGCGCCGCCTTTGGCACGGTCTGATAATAGTTCGTGCGATCGGTGTTGGTGGAGCCGTTCTGGTTTGTCGCGCCAATCTGCTGCGTCGCCTTGAAGAAGTCGTCGTTGAAATGCTGCGAGCCGTTGAACATCAGGTGTTCGAACAGGTGGGCGAAACCGGAGCGGCCCTTGGGCTCGTTCTTCGAGCCGACGTGATAGACGAGGTGCAGCGTCACCGTCGGCGTCTTGGTGTCCTCATGCACGATCAGCGTGAGACCGTTCTTGAGCACGTACTTGGTGAACGGAATGTCGTAGTTCATCGCCGCGATCTTCGCGACAACCGGATCACGCGCGGGCGTCGCCGCCTGCTGCGCCGGCTGGGCCGAGATCATGGGGGCGGCATAGGTGTCCGACGCGGGACCCGTTGAGCACGAACTCGCAAGGAGCGACGCCAGTACACCGGCGACCGACGTGATGGTTCTTGTCGACATCTCACACCTTTTGTTCCGTTGCCGGAGCACTCTAGGGGCTACGATTATCGAGAAGCAATAAAATTCCCGTCAGCTCTCGGGACCATATATCACGCCACCTTGCACGGCATATTCGCGCAGCACGGCGGCAGCTTCGGCGCGCTGGAAGCCTGACTGAAACGCCACGCCCCGCGCTTCCATTTCGACGCGCAGCTGCTCGGTGCCCGCGCCCTCGCTGAAGCCGACCGCCTCGGCGTCTTCCTTGAGAGCGCCGGATACAATCCTGCCGATCTCCGCCCAGTGCGACGCGCCGAGGCACATGATGCAGGGTTCGCAGGACGTGAAGAGCGTGACGCCGCCCTGCCCATTCTGATTGAAGGCTGGCAGCCGTCTGCCGGCGAGCGAGATAGCGACTGTCTCAGCATGGAGCACCGGGTTGCCGCTCGCCATGGCAACGTTGACGCCGACGCCGATGATCTCGCCGGTGGCGTCCAGCCGGATCGCAGCGCCGAACGGACCGCCCGACCGGCGCGCGACATTTTCGCGCGAGACAGCGATGGCGAAGCCCATGCAGGCCTCATCCGAGGCTGGCGCGGGCGGCAACGACATGGCGACCAGCCACGCTGGCAGGCGGATCCCGGTCTCTGTCACAATTTCCGGCGACGGCATCCCGCGCTCCTTAAGGCTTATCTTTGTACGCGAATCCGCGGCACGAGTGCGAATCGCTACGCGCTGATTTCTCGTCAGCGGGCCGCTGCGCCGGCGCTCGGACGACGCCTCTCGCGCGCGACACCTACTAATTGACGGCCAATATGAATGGTTGTTGGCAACCCACTGACCGGCCGCAAGATTTTATTTACATCGACTCGTCTATTCCCTATATCCATCGCGCCGGCGGACATCGGCTCGAGGCTCTGCGCCTTGATTCCACGTGGCGTCTGAACTTCCCAAGGGTCTCCACTGAAAGAGACCCGCTCCTCAAAAGAGGAGCTCCTCCGAAAGAGGTGGGGTTTGGATGACGTGTGCGGGTTGAGAGGCAGACTTAACGAGTTGAAAGCCCGTACTAACGCCGGATTGGGTTCAACAACTAACAGGGGTGTACGTGAATTGCTCACGTTTCATACGCCCCTGGACCTGGTCCGGGAACGACTCCCAGAGCTGCCTGTCGCATGCGTGCGACCGGAGCGGGTGTCTATAGCGGCTACTTGGTTCAGGGATAATTTTCCGGGCGACGTGCTCTACGCTGTGAAGGCGAACCCTTCACTGTGGGCGCTTGATGCGGTCTATGCGGCCGGTCTGCGCTGGTTTGACGTCGCTTCCGAGAACGAGATCAAGCTCATCGCCTCGCGCTACAGCGACGCGAAGATGGCGTTCATGCATCCGGTGAAGTCGCGCAAGGCTATCGAGCGCGCCTACTTCGAGCATGGCGTGCGCGTCTTCTCGCTCGACTGCGAAGCCGAGCTGGAAAAGATCGTCGCCGCGACGCAACGCGCCGATGACCTCACGCTCGTCGTGCGGCTTGCCGTCAATAACTCCGACGCGCTCTACGCGCTGTCGAACAAGTTCGGCGTCTCCGAGGCGTCGGCTCCGGCCCTTCTCGCGAAGGCCCGCCGGTATGCCGATAACCTCGGCGTGTCGTTCCATGTCGGCTCGCAATGCATGAACCCGTCGGCGTTCCGTGACGCGATGGAACTGGCTTCCGGCATCATCCGTGAAGCGGGTGTCATCGTGGACGTGGTCGATGTGGGCGGCGGCTTCCCGTCAGCCTACCCGGGCATGACGCCGCCGGACCTCGAGCTTTATGTGAATGTGGTCAAATCGGCTTTCGAAGAGATGCCGGTCGCCATGAACGCCAAGCTGTGGTGCGAGCCCGGCCGCGCGATGGTTGCTGAATCCACGTCCATCCTTGCCCGCGTCGAGCTGGTGAAGGACGGCGCGCTGCACATCAACGATGGCAGCTATGGCAACCTGTTCGACGCCGCTCACTGCAAGTGGCCCTTCCCCGTGAAGGCTCACCGCGCAGACGGCGCGTTCGAGGGCGGCGAGCAGACCTTCAAGCTCTACGGCCCGACCTGTGACTCACTGGATGCGATGGAAGGGCCCTTCACCCTCCCCGCCGACATCCGCGAGGGCGACTATATCGAGTTCGGCATGCTCGGCGCCTATGGCGTCGCCATGCAGACCCGGTTCAACGGCTTCGGCGAGACGGAAAACATTGCCGTCGAAGACCAGCCGTGGACCTCGATGTACAGCGTCGTCGAGAAGCGCCAACCGGCGGCTCCGCGCCGCGCGGCCCGCAAGACGTCGCGTCGCCTCAAGGTCGTATCGTAGTCAAACTGACACAAATGGAAGCGCGGGCCGAATGAACCCCGGCCCGCGCTTTTCTGTTTCCCGTACGCAAGGACGCGCTTTTCCTATTTAAACTCGTCCGTACGCTGCTATATCCCCCGCCAAATACAGCTTTCTGCCCAAGGCTGGCCGTCGCCTTCTGACGTCCTCATCCCTGGAGACGATCTCCCATGGCCACCAAGTCAAACGCCAAGGCGGCGCCGGTCAAAGCCGTCGCGAAGAAGCGCAACAACACCAAAGCCCAGCTGCTCGGCAAAACCGTCGAGCATGTCGACATGACGTCGTTCGACGCGCGCCCGATCATCGACTCGATGCGCAAGATGTCGTTCTCGTCGCGCGACACCGCGCGCGCCGCCGACATCTTCAACATGGCGCTGAAGGAAAAAGGCTGCTCGACCTGGCTGATCCTCGCCGGCTCCACCTCGGCGGGCGGCTGCATGCACGTTTACCGCGACATGGTGAAGTTCGGCATGATCGACGCGATCGTCGCCACCGGCGCCTCGATCGTCGACATGGACTTCTTCGAAGCCCTTGGCTTCAAGCACTATCAGGCGGCCGGTTCAGTGGACGACAACGTCCTGCGCGAGAACTACATCGACCGGATCTACGACACCTACATCGACGAGGAAGAACTTCAGGCGTGCGACCACACGATCCTCGAGCTCGCCAACTCGCTTGAGCCGCTCGGCTACTCCTCGCGTGAGTTCATCCACGAGATGGGCAAGTGGCTCGCCGACGGCAACGCCAAGAAGAAAGGCTCGCTGATCCAGACCTGCTACGAGGAAGGCGTGCCGATCTTCTGCCCGGCTTTCGTCGATAGCTCTGCTGGCTTCGGCCTGGTGAAGCACCAGAAAGAACGCGCCAAGGCGAAGAAGCCGTACATGATGATCGATGCAGTCGCGGATTTCCGTGAACTCACCGACATCAAGACCGCGGCG
>CALMWO010000205.1 GCA_937873805.1 uncultured Hyphomonadaceae bacterium | reverse complement strand
CCATTCATGGGCGTTCGCGCGGACCGGCATGAATCGAACGGACATCAGGTGATATTGGTCACCACCAATGTGGGCGATGTCGTGGCAGTTGATGCCGACCACCCGCTACGGGTCGTGACGGATCGCCAGACAGGCGAGCCCTCGACCTATGTTCTGGTCCGCGGCGGCCTCGAAGCAAGGCTGGCCCGCCCCCCTTATTATGAGCTGGTCGGCTGGGCCGAGCCGGATTCGGGCGGAGCTCCGACCATGAGCATTGCCTCATCCGGCGTCCGTTTCCCGATCGGCGAGGCGGCCTGAGCCGATGGCATTTACCACCAAAGCGGATTTCGACGCGCGCTGCGCCGCCCGCCTGGCTGCCGTCGATGCGGTGTTCGACGTCCCCCTGCGCACCGATTACGACCTCAACCCGGACTGGCCGGCCCCTGTTTCGGGCGCCATCCGCAAGGCCGCCGTCCTCGTCGGCCTGATCGATCGCGGTGATGACTATTCCGTGTTGCTGACCCTTCGCCCGGAAACCATGTCCAGCCATGCCGGGCAGGTGGCCTTTCCCGGGGGCCGCCTCGAAGAGGGCGAAACGCTCCTGCACGCGGCCCTGCGCGAGGCCCACGAGGAAGTCGGCGTCGATCCCGCAACTGTCCGCGTGCTGGGGCAGGGCGACACTTACCTTACAGGCAGCGGATTCGCGATTTCGCCCTTCGTGGGCATCCTGCCCCCGGATTTCGTGGCCCAGCCCCATACAACCGAAGTCGCCGACGTGTTCGAAACCCCGCTGAGCTTCCTTATGAATGAAGCCAATCACCAGCGACACGAACGTGAATTCCGGGGGGCCTTGCGCGCCTACTACGCCATGCCCCACAACGGACGCTACATCTGGGGGGCGACCGCCGGGATGTTGAAGTCACTCTACGACCGGCTCTATGGCGCCGGTGAAAAGTTCGGCGAACAATAAAGCATGGCCCAGCGCGTCCTCATCGAGCTTCTTCTCTTCCTGATCCCGTTCGCGGTGTTCCTGGTTTACCGGGCCGCCTCGCGAGATCTGAAGATCAAGGATCGCTGGCCGCTCACCCGGCTGGTGCTGATCGGCGCCGGCCTCGCCATCGCCGCGCTCATCATCACGCCGCTGCTTGAGCCGCGCGAAAGCGACAAGTGCTTCGATCCCGTCCGCTACGACGCCGAAGGCAAGATCGTCGCTCCGCGCGAAATCCCGTGCGAGCAGCAGAAGCTCCCCGGCAGCGACATCACCCCCACCACGCCCACCCAAACGCCCGTCGCCCCGCGCGACACCGGCAGCGGCGGCGGCTGACATGAGCAGGCTGGACCCCCAGCCCTGGATGACGTCATCCGCAGCGCGCCGCGTGATGGACGCGCTCAATGATGCGCGTCCTGATTGCGCCCGCTTCGTCGGCGGCTGCGTGCGCAACGCGCTTCTCGGCGAACCCGTCGCTGACATCGACATCGCAACCCAGCTCGTGCCTGAGCTGGTGCAGAAGGTGATGATCGCCGCGAAGATCGCCGTGCATCCCACCGGCATCGATCATGGCACGCTCACCGTCGTCGCCGATCACCAGCCCTTCGAAGTCACCAGCCTCCGTCAGGACGTTGAAACCGATGGCCGCCGTGCTGTCGTCGCTTTCACCGACGACTGGGCGCTCGATGCGCAACGCCGCGACTTCCGCATGAACGCGCTCTACGCCAACACCAGTGGCGATATCTTCGATCCCACGGGTGGCGGCCTCGACGACATCGCCAACCGCCGCATCGTCTTCGTTGGCGATCCCGAAACCCGCATCCGCGAAGACTATCTCCGTATCCTGCGCTTCTTCCGCTTCCAGGCCTGGTATGGCCGCACCGTGCCTGACGAAGCCGGCCTCGCGGCCTGCGCAAAACTCCGCGCCGGTCTTGCAGACATTTCCGCCGAACGCATCTGGATGGAAACGCGCAAGCTGCTCGCCGCGCCCCAGCCGCTGTCGTCGCTCGATGCGATGGAAGCCGCCGGCGTCATCGACCAGCTTTTCAGCGAGTCAAAAGGCCTCAAGCTTCTGCGCAAACTTGTCGGTCTCGACATGCGCGAAGGCTTCGCGCCCGATCCGATGGTTCGCTTTCTAGCGCTGTTCTGGAAGGATGCCGCCGCCGTCCACGACGTCGCCAACCGCCTGAAGATGTCGAATGACGAACGCCACCGCCTCAACTGGGCCGTCCAGCACGATGCGCCGCTCTGGGGCGGCATCACCGAACAGGAAGTCCGCACCGCTCTCTATAACGCCGGCCAGCAGACCATCCGCGACCGCCTCATGCTCGAATGGGCAGGCGATGGCACAGCCGACTGGTCCGAAGTCCTGACGCTGGTCGACGCATGGCAACGTCCCACCATGCCCGTAAGCGGCGCCGATCTTCTGAAGCAAGGCCTGGCTGAAGGGCCAGCCATCGGCGACTCCCTCCGCAAACTCGAAACAGCGTGGATCGAAAGCGACTTCACGCTCTCGCACGATGAGTTGCTCGCACTCCTGAAGTAGGGAAGCCGCGCAGAGCGCGCCACTGGACCCCCGCCTTCGCGGGGGACGCGGTCGAGAGAGCTTGCTCGCCACCGCAAGCCTCACCCACAGTGTCAT
>CALMWO010000204.1 GCA_937873805.1 uncultured Hyphomonadaceae bacterium | reverse complement strand
GTTTTCGGCGGCGCCTCGGCGCTTGACCGGATGATGTCGGGCAATGTCGCCGACCTCTATGTCGTGCGTCAGTATGTTGACGGGCAGCGCGGCTGACCCGTGGACATTCCCACGTCTGAAGTCCGCTGGACGCCCTGCTACCGCATCATCCCGAGCCGATTTCCGCCGATCTCGCTGTTCGAGGCGGTTGCCGATCCTGCCGATCTCGAAGCGGTCTATGCCATCGAGGCGATGACCAACGACCGCCTGCGCGACGAGGCAGGCGAGCTGTCGCTCGTGCCGCCTGAAGACCGTGTCTCAGGCCCCGGTTCCACGCCGATCATGGCGGCGTTCACCCACCTCAATCCGGTCGGCGACCGCTTCACCGACGGCAGCTACGGCGTCTTCTATGCCGGACGAACACTGGCAACCGCAATCGCCGAGACCCGCCATCACCGCACGCATTTCCTTGAGGCCACCGACGAACCGGCGCAGGAACTCGACATGCGGGTTTATGCTGTGGATATTGATGCCACCTTGCATGACATCCGCGGGCAGCGAGAGGCGCTGCCAGCACTGTACCATCCGAGCAGCTATGCCGTGTCTCAGGAAACCGCGCGGACCTTGCGCGATGCAGGGTCGGACGGGATTGTCTATGAAAGCGTCCGCGATCCTGACGGCGAATGTGCCGCTGTGTTTCGGCCTAGACTGTTGGCAAATTTCCGACAGGAGCGGCACCTTTGCTATGTGTGGGATGGCCGCGCGATCAAGACGGTTTACGAAAAGCGTATGCTGGAAAGCTGAGTTTTTGCATTCTAGCGCAAGGTCTTCGGGCATTTTGGGCAGACCGGAGCCTGTCCGACCCGGTAAAAATCCGGCGAGGAAAGCGCGACGGAGGCTGAAGATCTAGAATGGCAGCTTCACAGCCGCGAAAAGTGGCGCAGCGGATGTTCGAATGGGTCGGCGGGGGCTGCCGGTACTGACCCTTACGATCGCTCTGCCTTTGAACTTTCGATGCCCATGTGGGGACCGAGTAAGTTCGGAAATTTATCTGCAGGTGGCTTTTGGCACGACGAATGGAAATCCTGCCTATCAACCTACCGTTTGGACATTGATGAGGCGTTTATCACATGAGATGCAACACATGATGTTGCTACTGATAATCCGCGCGCTAGTTTGGGAGGGCTATGCAGATTTTCACCTTAGCTAACCTTTCATGACTAACGATTGGCGCCCTACGCAGGCTATTGACGCTGAAGGTCGACGCGCTGACGTCAAGGATGTCGCCAACGGCTTGCAATGCCGATGTGTCTGCTTTGAATGCGGACAGTTGGTTCTGGCCAAGCAAGGCCCTAAGTTGCGCTGGCATTTTGCCCATCATGCTCCCACCAATTGCCGCCCGACACCGGAATCCGAACTACACTTCTTCGCCAAGACTTTGTTGGCGGACAGGCTATGGCTGTGGATTCCGGAAGTTCGCGCTCAGGCAGCCGGACGGACGGAGCCCATCTCCGATCGCAGGACATATGAATTCTCAGAGGTGCTGGTCGAAAAGGCGGATGGGAATGTCCGACCTGACCTGCTTCTCGTTACAGCCAGTGGCAAGATCCTGCATGTCGAGATTTATGTGCGCCATAGGGTCGATCCCATCAAGCTGGAAAAGCTTAAGAGTCGCGGCATCTCGTCGGTTGAAATTGACCTATCTAAGCTGGATTGGGACAATCGTGATGCATGGGAGCTTGCAATCCTCGAAACTGCGCCTCGGGAATGGCTGCACAATGCCAGAGCGGCCAAAGCTCAGCAGAACATGGAGGCGCAGGCAGCCACCGAAGCTAGGGCAAAACAACAGATTCTGGATGCGGAATACTCAAGGATCGTGGGGATTTGGAACGACGCTCTATCGTCTTGCGGCGACCCGGATGAGCATCTGATCACTCAACATAGATTGGCGATGAAACGCGGATTTTCTCAAAAAATTGGCTATGCGACGAAGGGGACGGCATGCTTTCGAGTGCCGTCGGCGTATTGGCAGGCTCAGGTGATAAACCGCTTCCTCTGGGATAGCGCGAACGAGACACCGATTGCCTTCGAAACCAAGGATGCCCTTGGATGTGTTCAAGATCTCATATGGCCAGGACTAAACCGGATATCAAAGGAGACCACGGACAGAATGCGCCGGGATTTCCCTACATTCGAGGATCCTTGGCATACCGTGCACGGTTATCTCAAATGGCTCAAAGATAAGCATTGGATGTTCGATAAGCGCGTGCTCGGCAAACAATGGCTGCCATCAACTAGCGCCTTGTATCTCCGCAAGGAGCAGGAAGCAGCCTGGCAGCAGGAGCGAGAGCGGAAGGAGGCAGTTACCGACTGGGTCGATATGATATTGTCGAGCGTCCCGGCGAACGAGACTTCCGACTTTGATCGCACAGCTTGGATCGATTGGTTCGTAACCTCATATGATGAGGACGAAGCCCGCGCGTTACACGAAGCCATATATGACATGGTCGTAGGCGGGCGACGGCTTGCCGATGACCTATTAGGATTGCCGTTGCTGGCGGAGTATGAGCGCCAGGCGATCTCGCAGGACGAGCGCCGGGTACAAAATGAGACTGAGCGCGTTGCTCGATTGGCGGAGGTGGAGCGAAATCGCCGGATTTCAACGATGCAGGACAAGGCGTCGTCTGTGCTGGGGCAATTAGCGCAACATTGGCTGACTACAGCGAATGCGCAGCTTGATGGAAAGACACCGCTCGACCTTGCGATCGATTCCGATGAAGGTCTGGCACGTGCAACCTCAGAACTCGCGCGGATGCATAGTGAGCGGATTGAAGCCGAAACGCTAGCGGCAGACAAAGCTCGTCAGCAAGCAGCATTGGAGAAAAATCGCCTGGAGCTGACGGCCTTGGCCGACAAACGCGCGCGAGATCCGGTGAGGGCCAATCTCTGGTGCAAATCTCCGAACCCCAAACTCGGGGGGCAACGCCCTATCGATTATTGCGTGGATGATCGCGCGCTTCGGATCTGCAAGGAAGTCATGCCGGCATCGCTCTAGTCTCTGCAACGTGCGCACCCTAAGCTTGATCAAAAGTGATTTCTCCGAACGTTGCCAATCCACGCTGCAACTTGCGCGGGCAAGCCGGTGATCCACCAGTTAAATTTCGCCAACTTCAAGTGATCACCCTGACCGGCGCTCCCTGAAATCCCACAGCGGGATCCCCATTTTGCGCGCCTTATCGGCCAAGTTGTCCTGAATTCCGGTGCCCGGAAAGATGACCAGACCTACTGGTAGGGCTTCGAGCATACGGTCGTTGCGCTTGAACGGCGCGGCCTTCTTGTGCCGGTTCCAGTCGGGACGGAAGGCGACTTGCGGCACGCGGCGTGTATCGGCCCAGCAGGCGGCGGCGCGTTCGGCTCCAGTTGGCGTGGCGCCATGCAGCAGGACCATGTCGGCATGACGCGCATGAACCCGGTCGAGGACATCCCAGATTACCGAGTGATCGTTGCAGTCGGGGCCACCGGTGAAGGCGATACGGGTGCCTTCGGGCAGCAGCACGCGGGCATTTTCTCTGGCGCGTTTGTCGAGAAAGTCGCGGCTGTCGATGATGGCCGAGGTCATAGCCTTGCGGTTGACGCGGGATCCGGTGCGGGGCGTCCAGGCCTTGCGGGCGTGGATGCGGAATTGATCGGCGGCGGCTTCGCGGAAGAATTCCATCGTGTCGCGGCGTTCGATGAGGGAGATGCCTTCGGCAATTTGCCGCTCAAGTTCGACCGAGCGTACTTCGCTGCCATCCTGTTCGCGCTGAAGGCGTTTTTGCGCCTGTTCATTGTCGTCGAGATCGCGTTCGACCCGCTCGCCGGCGCGGTGGAAGATGTTGACGACGTTCCAGAGCAGGTCTTCGAGATCGGGTTCAATGCGGGTGTCGATCAAAGCTGAGACAAGCCCGTCGAACATGTCTGCGACTGCGCCACCGGCAAGGCGGGCATCGGGGAGCGGCCTGCCATCAGGTTCGTCTTCGAAGGGCCGATAGCCGTAGAGTTGCATTTCCTGAAGGAGATAGGCGGTTGAGCCGAGTTCGGGGGTGGTGTCTTCAAGGGGAAGATCTGGGGCGCTTGCCATGATGGTCTCCGTGTCCTGAGCCGCGCCTCTCGCGGCCTTCGTGGCGACGACCAGCGGCGGCGGGCACGGGTCTGCACCGCGCGGAAACGCGCGGCCGGAGCGCCAGCGGAGGATGGCGAAGCAAGGCAATTTTGTTTCGCGATGCAAAGGGGCGCAGCCCCGGCGGAAAATAGCCGCAGCGCAGCCATTGCGGTGCCCGTGTTCGCTGCTGCAGTCGCCCCCTCCCGAAGGCCGAGGGCGTGGCGACCTTCAAGGACCGGGAGAGGTGGCCATGCGCCCCACTGCCCCGGAAAACCCCCCGCTTACCGGCCAGCTTCGCTCATCGTCTGAGAAACCGCACGGCATCGGCGGCGCTGAGCTGCACCCGAATGGCCGCTGCCAACCGCTCGTGGCCATAGGCGGTAAGGTCGCTGTTGAAATCGTCGAGCCGGGGTTCAAGCGGTATGACCGCAATGCCCAAGGGCTCGCAGCGCTCGATCAAGGTCGACAATGCCGTTGCCCCGGCGGGATCATCATCGCGCGCGACATAGAGGCAGCGCAGCGCAGCAGGGAACTGGATGGCAGCGAGGTGGGCGGCCGATAGCCCTGCGATCATCGCCATGGATGGCATCACCTGTCGCAGCGACAGCAGGGTTTCGAGGCCTTCACCGGCAACCATGACACCGTCCGCTTTGCCGAACCGGACGCCCGAGCCGAGCAAGTGCCCCATGGCGCGTCGTGGATATGCGACAGCGGCTTTGTCGTGGGATTGCGGATCAAGCCAAGTGCGGTGAACCCCCGTGATAGTGCCCGCATTGTCGGTGACTGCTGCGATCATGGCGGGCCATGCCTCCCGCACACCAGGGACATCATCTTCAGCAGGCCGATAGTAGCAGCGCGGATGGAAACGCAGCTGATCTATGCCTGACAGATCGGTGATCGACCGGCGACCGAGATAACGGGCTGCAATGCTGTTCGTGATCGGCTTTGAAGCGGCCCATAGGCGCCGTGCCGCTTCTGGTGTGCCGGTCGGTGCTTTGCGTATGGTCGCGTTTCGGGGTTGGGACTTATTAGGCGGCGGCAGGCTCAAGAACATGCGGGCTTCGTCGAGCGTCTCGCGCATGGTCCGGTGGGCGCAACTCGCGGCGATGATGTCGAGTAGATCGCCATGGTCGCCGCTTTGCGCGTCTGTCCATTTGCCCGCGCCTCCCCGGCTCTCGGTTGTTGCAGACAATCGGACGTAGAGACTGCGACCCGGAGAATTGTGAACATCGCCAACTAGCCAGTAGCGGCCTTCACGGCGACCATTGGACAGGTAACGGCGGCAGACTGCCTCGGCTGAGGCCGCAAGGCGGCGGGCGATATCGGTGGCGGGACTATCCATGCGGGGCTCCTTCAGGCGGCTTTGCGTGCCGCGATCCGCTGAATCGGAAACCGGTCCAGCAGCTTGGCGAGCACATCCACCCCGACAGCCCCTGTCGGTATGTAGAGCTTGAGTTTCCACGAGACGATCTCGGAGATCAAGCCCATTGCCTTCAATCGCTCGACGCCAAGATCACTGAAACCGGTCAGTTCGATCCGCCAATCATTCATGGCGCGGACGCGGGCGAGCGTCTGATCTTCGGCCAGATGCAGTTTGGCATCTCCAGCACACAGCATCGCCCAAGCATCGGCGGGCACGACGGACGCCGTGTCCTGCTCAATCACCGTGGCGACCCAGGCGGGCGAAACCTTGCGGCCGATGACGCGCTCGCCAGCATCGGTTTGCAGGCGGTAGACGCGGGTCGATTCATTGGGGAGCTGCCGCCAGATCGGCAGCAGCAGGCCTGAAACCATGTGCAGGGTCGAGGTTTCAAACTCGGGCAAGTCGGCAAGTTCGGCCTGCCAGGCTTCGCTGAACCGCTCACGGTCCACCGGCTCCCAATGACTGGTCGCGAACACCTCGGCGAGGATATTGGTCGCCTCCAAAGGCCGGACGAGGCGGATGCGCGGGTGAATGCCCCCATCATCGTCGATCAGACTGCGCGCGCGCAATTTGACTGCCGCGCGCCCGGAGCGGGTGTTGATCACCAGTTCGGCGTCGCGATCCATTGCCATGGCAAGCGCCCTCTCGAGCACAACCGGCTCGATCCGGTCTTTGCGTTCGATGGTCAGGAGGTGGGTCACCGCACCGGTGCCGGGATGGGTGTAGATGGTCTTGCGGTCGGAGACCGAGAAGCTCTCGGCGCGCAGGGTTTCGAGGCCTATTTCATAGGTCCCGCTGGCGATTGCACCTTCGACCCGGGCCGTCAGCAGTCCCTCGAAGGCCTCGAACAGGATGTTCTGCATGGAAATGGTGAGCGCCAGCATCCGGTTGAGGAAGGTCGTGATCGGCGGAAGCTCGTCCTTGAGCCCGCCGTCACTGTTGAGTAGCGACAGGCCGGTGGCTGTTTCGAATTGCCCGAGCGAACAGCCATCGATCTTGCCGCGCACCAACAGTTGGTAAAGCTGGCGCAGGGCATCGCGGGCATAGTAGGATTCCAGATTGTCGCTGGCGCTGAACATGTTCTGGCCGCCGGTTTGCCGCTGGCCGCGCGTGATCGCTCCGAGACTGTCGAGCCTTCGGGCGATCGTCGAGATGAAGCGCTTCTGCGCCTTCACGTCGGTCGATACCGGGCGGAACAGCGGTGGCTGCTTCTGGTTCGTGCGGTTGGTGCGGCCAAAGCCCTGGATG
>CALMWO010000203.1 GCA_937873805.1 uncultured Hyphomonadaceae bacterium | reverse complement strand
TCTGGAATACGGTCAGGTCGACAAGATCTGATCGCATACTGGGGTGCATGCACCCCGCAAGCGCGTGGAAGGCTAGCCGCCGCACCACGCATTCCCAGACTGGATGCTCCCTTGGGAGCTGAAGGTCGTATTCGCACGTGAGGGAAACATGGCGAAGAAACTGTTGGGGAGCCTGAAGCTTCAGGTTCCCGCCGGAGCGGCAAACCCGTCTCCTCCGATCGGCCCCGCTCTCGGTCAGCGCGGCATCAACATCATGGAATTCTGCAAGGCCTTCAACGCAAGGACCGCGCAGGAACAGAAGGGCACGCCCCTTCCCGTGGTGATCACGTATTACCAGGACAAGTCGTTCACCTTCGAGATCAAGACGCCGCCGGCGTCGTATCTCCTGAAGCAAGCGGTGAAGATCACGTCCGGCTCGAAGCTGCCGGGCCGCGATTCTGCCGGTACGGTCACGATGGACCAGTGCCGCGAGATCGCGAAAAAGAAGCTCAAGGACCTCAACACGGATGACGTGGATGCTGGCGCGAAGATCATCGCCGGTTCCGCCCGTGCGATGGGTCTGCAAGTGACGGGAGCGTAGTCCAATGGCTATCGGAAAACGCACAACCGTCGCCCGCAAGGCCGTCGACCCGACCAAAAGCTACAAGGTCATGGACGCCGTCAAAATCGTGAAGGGCAACGCGAAAGCGAAGTTCGACGAAACGATCGAGATCGCCGTGAACCTCGGCATCGACCCGAAGCAGGCGGACCAGAACGTCCGCGGCGTCGTCAACCTGCCGGCCGGAACGGGCCGCACGGTGCGCGTCGCTGTGTTCGCTCGCGACAAGAAAGCTGACGAAGCCCGCGCCGCTGGCGCTGACATCGTTGGCGCGGAAGACCTGTTCGAAACCGTGAACGGCGGCAAGGTCGACTTCGACCGCGTCATCGCCACGCCGGACATGATGGCCCTCGTCGGCCGTCTCGGTAAGGTGCTTGGCCCGCGCGGCCTGATGCCGAACCCGAAGGTTGGCACCGTCACGCCGAACATCGCCCAGGCTGTCAAAGACGCCAAAGGCGGCTCGGTCGAGTTCCGCGCTGAGAAGGAAGGCATCATCCACGCTGGCGTGGGCAAGGCCTCGTTCTCGGAAGCTGACCTCGAGAAGAACGTTCGCGCCTTCGTCGGCGCGCTGGTGAAGGCCCGTCCGTCGGGCGCCAAAGGCACGTACGTCAAGAAGATCGCGATCTCCTCGACGATGGGCCCGGGCGTCTCGGTCGACGTGTCGGACATCTCGCAGGTTGCCGCGAACTAAGGTTCGCTGACTGATGGAATGAAGAAGGGCCGGCGGAGAAATCCGCCGGCCTTTTGCTATTCGCAGCGCGGGGTCGCGCGGTTGCCGATGCTTACGAAACGGGGCAGGGTCACCGCGACGCGAGGGGAATGCGTCGGGGTGGGGCGACGCATGGCGGGCGAAATCTTCATCAGCTATCGGCGCGCCGACCAGGCGAAGGCGCGGCTGCTGCATGCGTTGCTTAAGCAGCGCGGCGTGGATGCGTGGTATGACGGGCTGCTGGGCCCGGGCGAAGACTGGCGGCAAAAAACAGCGCAGGCGCTGGAGCAAGCGCCCATTTTCGTGCTGCTGTTCTCCAGGATCGCGTCGGAGAGTGACGATATATCCAAGGAGCTGGCAGCAGCGACGTTCTCGAAGAAGCTGATCGTCCCGGTCAGGATCGAGAACATCAAGCCGAGTGGCGCCTTCCTCTACGAGTTGGCCTCTCGCAACTGGACTGACGCCTATGAGGACGCGGAGGCGAGTTTCGCCGACCTTGCGGACAAGCTTGCCGCGCTGGTGAAGGGCGGCCCAGCGGCCGACGTCGCCGCCTACAGCCTCGGCTCGACCGAGCCGCCGCCGAAGATAGAACCGCGCCCCCAGCCCGCAGCGCCCCCGCCGCCTGTGACGACGCCATGGTTCAAGCGCCTGCCGGTGCTGGCCGGCGCCGGCGCGCTGGCGGTGGCCGTAATCGCCGGGGCGGCCTTCATGATGCGTGGGGCGGCGACCGACGCCGGCGCGCCGGCTGAAGAAAACATGCGCGTCGCCTTCTTCGGCTTCACCTCTGATGACGACCCGGCGGCGAAGCAGGCTGCCGCCATCGCCACCGAAGAGGGTTACAGGGCCCTGAACAACCTGCGTCTCGACACAGTGAACCGCGTCGATATCGAGCATGGCGGCGAGGGCTCCACACTCGACCGCGCGGCGGCGCTCGGCGCCCGCTTCCTGCTGGAAGGCAATGTCAGCCGCGAAGGCGAAAGGCTGCGGACGACCGGCATGCTGGTCGACGTACCCACCCGCACTACCATCTCTCAGGGCTCCAGCACGCCGAAGATCGACAATCCGCGCTTCGCCGGAACCTCGTCGAGCCAGGGGGCCGTGGGCTCTCTCAACTGCGTTGTGGCCTATGTGACCAATTTCGGCGTAGCCGCGCCCGATACCGCGACCCTTACCCTGTTCGGCGATGTTTGCGGGTCCAACTTCGCGCGGCAGCCACCGTATCTGAAAGAACTGCTCGAACGTTATCCCGACAGCGGCTTTGGCCACGCACAGCTGGCCGGCTCGCTCACCTACACCCTGCTGACCGTACCGGCGGCGCAGAGGCCAGGGATCGTCGCGGAGGCCGACGCGGCCCTCGCGCGGGCCGAAGCTCTGGCGCCCGACACACCGGCGACGGCGGTGGCTCGCGCCTCCGTGGCCATTGCGCACGACCGGCCGCCTCTGGACTGGCTGCCACGACTGGAGTCCGACCTGGCGGGGACGCCATCCCGCAAGGACGCATTTAACTACTCCAGGGCAAAGCGCATGGCGGGCGTGAACCTGCTGCAGGTCGGTCGCATCGCGGACGCGGTCCTGTATCTGGAGACGGCGCTTGAAGCCAATGCCAACGACCCAGTCGCCCGTTACTACGCCTTGATAGCGCGTGCCGCGGCAGGGCAGTACGGCTTCCAGGAAGGCTTTGAGGCCGTCGTGTCGCGGCGCATTACCTCCTACCTCTGGGAACTCACGCTGGTGTCCGCGATCTTCATGAACGCCATGGACCCGGAAAAGGTTTTCGCCGTAGCGCCGGAGGACGTGGCGACGGCCGTTCCCTGCTATCGCGATCTGATCGCCTCGCTGAAAGCCCGCGATTATCGAGCACGGTTGGCGGGCGCAAAGCGCGCTGACGCCTGCCTGACAACGTTCGACAGCCCCCACGTCAACATCATGGCGCAGGCCACGCTGGGCGATCTCGACCGCGCTTACGCCCTCGCTGACCGGCCGGATCTCACGCAGATGTTCTGGAACTACTTCCCGACACTGTTCCTTCCGCCTAACCGGCCCATGCGGGCTGATCCCCGCTTCCTGCCGCTGATGCAGAAGCTCGGCTACGTTGACTACTGGAAGCAGACAAAGACCCAGCCTGATGTGTGCGGGACGCCTGAGGAGCGGGATATCCCGGTCTGCGTGGCGCTCCGCTAGGGGCTCGCAAATAGGCGATCTGATCCCTATTTCGCGTTTTCCGGGTATTTTAACCCGCCGGATCAGCATTTGGGAAAAAAGCAAGGGGCGGGTTGCAACAAAGCTGAGGGGCGGCTATAGGAGCCCCCTGAGCGGCAGATTCGTTAATTCGGGCCTGCCGTTTCTCGTCCAAGATTGCAGGTGGAGCAAGGCGTACACACCAGACTAACTATCTGGTTTTGCTCCTCAATTTCCTGCATGAGACGGGGTGTGACGGGACAGGGTGCGTAGTTGGCGCAATCGCTAACGACGACGCCCTTGAGTTCGTTTCTGCCCTGGGACGGGGGCACGCTGGTCATGCGGACCGCGCGCTCTCTCCGTGACCGACCGGCCGCCCCAGGGCGTCCCGGAAGGGCTGGGAAGGGTGAAACGGCCGCAAGTCCTGTGTGCGCTTCCTGGGGCGATCGGGCTAGTCCGGTCGTCCAACTTGGAGACCGCATATGGATAAAGCTGGAAAAGCGGTAGCGCTGGAGGCCTATAAGAAGGTCTTCGCCGACGCCGGCGTGATCGTTA
>CALMWO010000202.1 GCA_937873805.1 uncultured Hyphomonadaceae bacterium | reverse complement strand
GGGCCGATACGCTGGAAGACCTGGCGGCTTATGGGCACGCGTTGCCCAAAGTGCTGCTTGACTGGCGCATGCTGTCGAAGCTGCGCTCGACCTATACCGAGACGCTGCGCGATGCGATCGATGCGGCGACGGGGCGGGTGCATACGTCTTACTCGCTGGCGGGTGCGCAGACGGGACGCCTGTCCTCGACCGATCCGAACCTGCAGAACATTCCGATCCGCACGGAAGAGGGCCGCAAGATACGCGAGGCGTTCATCGCGGCGCCCGGCAATGTTCTGGTGTCAGCGGACTATTCGCAGATCGAGCTGCGGCTGCTGGCGCATGTCGCAGACATTCCAAGCCTGCGCACCGCGTTCCAGGAAGGCATCGACATTCATGCGATGACGGCGAGCGAGATGTTCAACGTGCCGGTCAAAGGCATCGACCCGATGATCCGCCGCCGCGCGAAAGCAATCAATTTCGGGATCATCTACGGCATCTCTGGCTTTGGTCTTGCGCGGCAGTTGTCGATCCCGCGCGAGGAGGCCGGCGCCTACATCAAGAAGTACTTCCAGAAATTCCCGGGCATCCAGGACTATATGGAGAAGTACCGCGCCTTTGGCCGTGAGCACGGCTATGTGCCGACGATCTTCGGGCGCAAGGTGTGGCTGCCGCAGATCAAATCGCAGAATGGCGCCGAGCGTTCCTTCGGCGAACGGCAGGCGATCAACGCGCCTCTGCAGGGATCGGCCGCCGACATCATCAAGCGAGCGATGATCCGCATGCCCGGCGCGCTGGAGGCTGCGGGGCTCAAGGCGAAGATGCTGCTGCAGGTTCACGACGAACTCGTGTTCGAATGCCCGGAGAAGGAAGCCAGGAAGCTGATCGAGGTGGCATCTGACGTCATGGCCCGCGCGACACTGCCGGTGCTCGAACTCAACGTGCCGCTGGTGGTTGAGGCCCATGCGGCCAAGACGTGGGCTGAGGCGCATTAACGCGGCTGGCGTCGCCGACGCGCGAATTCGCGCTCCCCGCTGCGTTATGGAACTCAAGATATAATGGAAACGCAGCATTTTTGCTGTTTTTCTGGTCGCTTCCTTGAATCGTATTGGTTAGACAGGCCTCCCCGTTTTTCGATGGATGCCATGGCCAAGAAGCCCCCAGAGAACCCCGCCAACAAGCCAGCGCCCAAGCTGGATCCCAAGACGATTGCGCCCTTCTCTCACGCCCAGGGGGACAATGACGCGCAGATGGCGGCGGCGTCCTACAAGCTGGCGGCGCTGGATCAGGACTGGTTGCTGAGCGACTCGATGCGCGGCGTCCGCTTCATGCTGGAATACGCCAAGGTGGAAGAAGCGCTTGACCGCTGGGGCGTGCGCTCGACCATCGTGGTGTTCGGATCGGCGCGTTTCTCGCCCAATGGCAGGCCGGAGCATCAGCGCTGGTATGATGACGCGCGTACGTTCGCGCGCATTGCGTCGGAGCGTGGCGGCGCCCTGCTCTCGGAACGCAGCCCGCGGGACAATGTGATCGCGACCGGCGGCGGACCCGGCATCATGGAAGCCGCGAACCGCGGCGCGCACGATGCGGGCGCGCCCAGCATCGGCTACAACATCACCTTGCCGATGGAGCAGGAACCGAACGCCTACTCGACGCCGGACCTGACTTTCCGCTTCCACTATTTCGCGATGCGCAAGATGCACTTCGCCATGCGCGCCAATGCGCTGGTGGTGTTCCCCGGCGGGATGGGCACGCTGGACGAACTGTTTGAGCTTCTGGCGCTGCGTCAGACGGACAAGGCGCCGCCGATTCCGATCGTGCTCTATGACCGGAAATTCTGGGAAGAGGTGATCAATTTCGACGCGATGGTGAAGCACGGCGTCATCTCGGCGCCGGATGAGTCGCTGTTCACCTATGCCGAAACGCCCGAACAGGCCTGGCAGCAATGCGTCGATGGCGGGGTGATGACGCGTTGGCTCCAGGAACAGCACACGACCTGAAACAGCGAGCGCAGACCAGCGGACTATTTATCTGGCTGCAGGGCGTAGAAGCCTGCCAGCTCCAGCTTCACGA
>CALMWO010000201.1 GCA_937873805.1 uncultured Hyphomonadaceae bacterium | reverse complement strand
GCCGCATGGCGCCGCCGGTGCGATCGCACCTGCCGCAGGCGCCTCGTCATCGTCCGGCGCCGGCCAGTCCGGCTCGGGCAAACCGGATTGGGCGAAGCGGTTCAAGCGGTCTCAGGCGCTGCGCGAAGGCGTCTTCGTCGCGGCCCACACGCTCAATGCCGGCGACGGCGGCGGCGCCTCCGAAGGCCCCAACCTCAAACAGCCCGGCTGACCCGTCGAGACCCCATCCACAAACCTGAAGCAGTCAAGCCAGACCAGAAGGAAGAGACCATGTTCACCCGCGCGCGATCCTCGCGCCTGTCGAAGACGCCAGAGCCGGAGACGCCCTATCGCGAGGCCCAGCAGCTCTGGGACCGCCGCATGGGCTCTTCGCTGGCCCACGCCCGCACCTGGCGCACTGCCGCTTTCGCAAGTCTTGGCCTTGCTGGCGCGATGGCCGCAGGCGTCGTCGTCCTTGCCCTCAGGCCTGCCGCTGTCCCGTTCGTCATTGAAGCGAGCGAGACGGGCGAAGCACGGCTCGTAGGCCCCGCGCAGTCGGCCTACGAGCCGAGCGACGCCCAATTATCCTGGCATCTTGCACGGTTCGTCGAGATGATCCGCGCATTGCCGTCAGACCCCATCGTGGTTCGCCAGAACTGGCTCAGAGCCTATGACTGGGCCACGCAAGGCGGGGCTCAGGTCCTCAACGCCATGGCGGAAGAGGAAGACCCCTTCGGCAAGGTGGGCAAGACCACCGTCGCGGTCGAAGTCTTGTCCGTGGTGCGGGCAAGCCCCGGCAGCTTCCAGCTTCGCTGGCGCGAAAGCACCTATTCCAGCGGCACGCTGATCGATGTCGAACGCTTCACTGGCGTTGCGACGATCGTGATCGAGCCGGCCTCCTCGCCCGAACGGCTCTCCAAGAATCCGCTCGGCCTGTACGTCCACTCCTTCAACTGGTCCCGGGATCTTCAGCAATGAAACGCGCGCTTCTCATCTCAATCAGCCTCCTGACACTGGGCGTCACTTCGCCCGCCCTCGCTCAAACCAAGCCGCAGCCGCTGCAGCAGACGAACCAGGCTGCCCTGCGCGGCCCGGCCGACGCCTCGGCTGTCGGCGCACTGCTCGAATTCGGGTACGAACGTGGCGCGCTTTACGCCATTCAGGCGGCGCCGCAGCGTATCACCGACATCGCTCTCGAACCGGGCGAAGCGGTCCTGTCCGTGTCCGCCGGCGACACCACGCGATGGATTGTCGGTGACGCAAAATCGGGCGGCGGCGCAAACGCACAGGCCCATGTGCTCGTGAAGCCGAACGCTGCGAACCTCACGACGACCCTTGTCATCATGACGGATCGGCGCGTCTACCACATCGAACTCAAGAGTGTGTCAGGCGCGGCGATGGCGGCGGTCTCTTGGCGCTACCCGGCCGAGATGGTGCTGGCGAACAATCCCGCGCCGGCGGCTTTACCGCCACCGCCGCCTGCCCCGCCGCCCTTCTCCCCGCAGCAGCTCAACCTGCGCTACCGCATTGACGGCGACAAACCGGACTGGCGTCCGCTCGCAGCCTTCGATGATGGCCGTCAGGTCTATATCGAAATGCCGGAGAAGATGCAGACGCTGGAAGCGCCGCCCCTGTTCGTGATCGGGGAGTCAGGCCCGGAGCTGACCAACTATCGCATCGCGGGCAGATATTATGTGGTGGACCGCCTGTTCAACCAAGCGGAGATGCGGCTTGGCACGGGCTGGGGCACCAAGAAGGTCCAGATCCATCGCCAGACGCCGATCGCGGGAGGTCCCCGTGGCTGATGGAACTCCACCGCCCGCCGATGCAATGGGCGAGCCCCCATCGCCATCCCAGCCCGAGCCGCCGCCGCTCGACTCCATTCGTGTCAGAGGCCAGGGCGCCAAGGGCATCAACAAGCCCGCCATCCTTGGTGCGGCGGGTGGCGGCGTCGCCATCGTCCTGCTGATGGCGTCAGGCGCCTTCTCCGGCGACCCGGCGCGCAAGCCTGCCGAGACGAAGCCGATGATGTCCGATCCGGCGCGGCCCGAGATGGCGAAAGGGGCGATCCGCGACCTGCCCGCTGACTACACACAGGTCGCGGTGGCGGCGCCCGTCATCGACACGGCGCTTCCTCCGCAACTCGGCCCGCCCCTGCCCGGCGACATCGCGGCGTTCGCCCAGCCTGACTCAGGCCTTGGCTCCTACAGCCGGACTGGGGCCGAAGACTGGGGTTCGTCCGACACCTATTCACCCGCTACGGCCGTCGACCCTCTCGAGGCAGAAATGAAGGAAGCCGAACGCTCTGGCCTGTTCTTCGCCATGCGAGAACAGCCGACACCGGGAGCCACCGCCGTGTCGCAGCAGCACTCTGCCCTGCAGCCGCCGCCGTCCGGGCTTACAGTTTTCGCTCCACAGGCGCAGGATGAGCCGACCGCCGGTGACGCATCTGATCGCGTGCTTTTCCCGGGCGCGGTCATTCCCGCGAGCCTGGTGACCGAAGTGAACTCGGAATCGCCCGGGCCCGTCATAGCGCAGGTCACGCAGGCGATTTACGACAGTGCGACTGGGCAGACACTTCTCATTCCGCAGGGCACGCGGCTGATTGGCGACTATCGCTCATCGACCCGTTACGGACAGAGCCGCGTGGCGATCGTCTGGTCACGGCTGATCATGCTCGATGGCCGCGAGGTCGAACTGGCCGAAGCTGCGCTCGACCCATCGGGGGCCGCAGGCGTGAGCGGCGAAGTCGACAATCACTGGTGGGACGTGTTCGGCGGCGCCGCTCTCGGCACGCTCATCAATGTCGGCGTCGCCACCACTGAAGAACCCGTCGCCTATGGCAACAGCGGCATTGTTGTGCGTGATCCCGTTGATGACGCTGTGTCTGACGGGGTTCAGCGCTCGGCGAGCAATGTCACCAACCGGGTCGTCGACCGCAGCCTTGCCATCCCACCAACAATCCGCGTTCCGGCGGGGGCCAAACTCACTGTGATCGTGACGCGAAGAAGCTCGTTCTAGTCTACATCAACGCGTCGCTCAGGAGCGCCCCGACCATACGCGTTCACCCGCCTCTCAAGGCTCCTTGCTTCGTTGTTGGATGCCAGCCTCGGACCATCAGTGCCTGAAAGAACTGCAGTGGGCAGTCAAACCCTACCTGTCTCGGCATGGCTTCCGTCTCGTTGAGCGAAACTGAAGCCAGTATACTGCGGATCAGGTCGGAAAATTTCCGCAAAGTCGCAGGCGTTTCGCCCATGAGCGTCTGAATACGAACCCGATGCGGAGCACGGCGGGAAGCTCAACGGATCGGGGACTGGGTCAGAAGCACTAGCGCGAAGACCCGACTGGGGACGGCAACCCTTGGGACACTCTGCCCGCCACGTCGGCCGCAACGTCTTGCATCGAGACGGCCAACTTCAACCATGTAGTTGGACAAATCGATAGCCGACGCCCGGTTCGATCAACAGCCGCTTCGGCTCGTCGGG
>CALMWO010000200.1 GCA_937873805.1 uncultured Hyphomonadaceae bacterium | reverse complement strand
GTGTGTCCCGGCCGGCCCTCGGCCAGCGCCGCGAAAGCTTCCGGCGACGTTCCCACCGCATCGGGCGCCTTCGTCAGGCTCTCGGTCGACAGCCAGCGCGGCGACCCATCCGCGCCTGCGCGCTTCGACTTGTTGAACGCTGTCGGATCAAGCCCGGCGCGCTTCGCCAGCCCCGAAGCCGACAGCCCATGCCGCTCCGCGAGGGAATCGACCGCTTTCCAGATGTCGGTATGGCGCATGGGCGGGGCCTTCGGTTGGATAGGACGCAAGGCCTAGTTATAGGAAAGTAGTCCTATACGCAACGCTACGGAAGCGCGATTGCCCAAAATGCGCGCGCCTCCACAAGCTTTTACCATGACGCTTTTGGGGCTTATGCCATTGATCCTGCGTCAATTTCCGGCATCGAGCGCCGATGACCAGTGGCAATCCCACTGGTTGAATGCGGTCCCCAAGTATCGCAGAAGGTGGGTCCGCCGGGTTCTCCGGCGCATCAAGGCACACGGGCCTAGCGGGCTCGCGGAGTAGATGGAACTTCTGATCCTCGTACTGCTGATCCTGCTCAACGGCGTGTTCGCGCTGTCGGAGATGGCGATCGTTTCCTCACGCAAGCCGCGGCTGAAGGCCATGGCCGATCGTGGCAATGGCGGCGCAAAGACCGCGCTGCGCCTGCTGGATGATCCATCCAAGCTCCTGTCCACCGTTCAGATCGGCATCACCGCCATCGGCGTGATCGCCGGCGCCTACAGCGCCACGGCGCTGTCGGATGACCTGACCCCGATCGTCGCCAGCTGGCACACGCTGCTCGCGCCTCACGCCGAACTCATCGCGTTCAGCGTCGTCATTGTGTTCACTACCTTCCTCTCGCTGGTGCTGGGCGAGTTGATCCCCAAGCGTATCGCGCTTGCAGCCCCCGAGCCCATGGCTGCGGCGATGGCGCCCGTCATGGCCCTGATTGAGACAACGGCTTCACCCCTGGTCTGGCTGCTTCGCTTCGTCACCGAAGGCTTCATCCGCCTGCTCGGTCTGCATCGTACCCGTCAGGAAGACGTCACCGAGGAAGAACTCCAGTCCCTGATTGTCGAAGGCGAGAGAGCCGGCGTCATCGAGGAAGAAGAACGCGACATGATCCAGAGCGTGATGCGCCTCGGCGACCGCTCGGTGAAAGCCATCATGACGCCGCGCACGGAAGTCATCTGGCTCGACCCGGACACCGCGCGCGAAGAACTGCTCAAGGAAATCACCGACAGCGGCCACTCGCGCTTCCCGGTGGCGGATGGTGACGCCGACCAGATCATCGGCGTCGTCCAGACCAAGGAGTTGTTCGCCTATCTCGCGCGCACGGGTACGATTGACCTCAAGGCCGTGATGCATCCGCCTGTCTTCGTGCCGGAAACCATGCCGGTGTTGAAGTTGCTCGAAGCCATGCGCGGCAATCCGGTGCGCATGGTCATCGTCTCCGACGAATACGGCGGCGTGCTCGGCCTCGTGACAGCAGCTGACCTGCTGGAATCCATCGCGGGCGATGCAGCGCTGAGCGAAGACGAGGGGCTTTCGCCGCCTGTCAGGCGCGATGATGGCAGCTGGCTGGTTGACGGCATGACGCCCGTTGATGAGTTCGAAGAGCTGGTCGGCGTGCCCGATCTCAACGAGGACGAAGGCTTCTCGACTGTCGCCGGCCTGGTGATGCACCTGCTGCGTACGCTGCCGAAGGAGGGCGACAAGGCCGAGCGGCCGCCGTTGTTCTTCGAGGTCATCGACATGGATGGCCGTCGCATCGACAAGGTTCTGGTGCGCAAGGAAGAGCCGGTCGACACCGACCCGACGGGCTAGATTTCCGCGCCTGCGCGCTTCAGGCCCAGCGTGACGATCTTGTTCAGCAGGTCGGCATAGCTCGTGCCGGCATGCAGGGCCGCCTGCGCATACTCCTGGCTCTCGGCGATCTCGGGGTTCGGGTTCGCTTCGATGAAGTAGGGAATGTTGTCCTTCGACAGCCGGAAGTCGATCCGGCAATAGCCATCCAGCTCCAGCGTATGGCTGATGCGTTTTGCCAGCGTGCGGATTTTCGTCACGACAGCGGGCGGCAGGTCCTGAGCGGGCCCCTGCAGGATGCCGCGCTTCTCCTGATAAATCGGATCGTGCTTCACCTTCTCGGTCGCGATCGCATGCGCGCCATCGGCGAGATTGGAGAAGCTCAGTTCCCAAACCGGCAGCACCTGCAGCCGGTCATTGCCCAGCACGCCGACATAGATTTCGCGGCCTTCGATATACTGCTCGGCGATCGCCGGCGTATTGAGGCGCTTGTGAATGAACGCCACGCGTTCGGCCAGCTTCTCGTCCGTGTCCACGATCGACGCCTGCGAGATGCCGAGCGAGGCATCTTCCCAAAGCGACTTCACGATCAGCGGAAATTTCAGGCGGCCCGGACGGCGCGCCTTCTTGCCCATCGGGAACACCGCAAACGCCGGCGCCGGAACGCGGTGATACTTCAGCAGCTTCTTCGAAAGATCCTTGCCGCGCGCCAGCATCATCCCGCGCGGATTGCAGCCCGTGTACGGAACGCGCAGCAGCTCCAGCAGCGCCACCACGTTCTGCGCGTACAGAGACTCGCCGTGGAATTCCTCGAGCATGTTGAAGACAATATCCGGCTTCCAGTCCTCGACGGCGTCACGGATCGGGGCCAGCTCGGTCTGCACGCCCAGCATGCGCACTTCGTGACCGCTTTTGCGAAGCGTCGTCGAGACGTCGTATTCCGTCTTCCAGACATACGTTTCCGACTCTGAAAGTCCCTCGATGCTGTCGGGCGGGATCAGGTCAGGGTGGGCGAGAGCGAGGATACGAAGCGGCTTCATACCGCGAACCATTGCCGCCGCGATGTATGCAGCTGGTGGGCAACCTTGTTGTTGATCAGTCTGACCATGGATTTCCGCAGTTCGCTTTCAGTGCCCGGCGCACGCAGTTTCATGGCGCGGGCCCGGTGGATCAGTTGGTCGATCGTGTGGTCCAGCGCAAACTGGTACGCGCCCGAAACGCGCCAGGCCGCGTCACGGATCTGTACACGATTCTTGCGGAGAAAAGCCGATGCCGGTTTCGAACGCGCATGGCGCGGCTCGTTCGAGAAGATGCGCTGCAGGTCGCGGTCGTAACGCGTGTCCGTATCCACCGCGTAATGCGCCAGCTTGCGCTCATAGTGATCGGCCAGCGTCTTGTTGAGGCGGCCCACGGGATCGACTTCCATGCGCCGCGTCAGTCCAGCCTTCATGCCGGATATGCCCTGCATGAGTTCGTCGACGAATTCCAGTTTCTCCAGCGCGCCCGGCCATTCGGCATACTTCGTCCGCCAGCTCGCGCGCGGCGTCAGCCACACGGCAAAGGTCTCGGCGAAATCTTCATCCGGGTGGCTCTGCGCATACCAGCGCGGCAGATGCTGAACGAAGTCGCGGCTGTTGGGGTTCGGACGATAGCTGTCGGGATAGGGCGACGACGAACGGCCAAACATTTCCTGCCATTTGCGGCGGCGGTGCAGGGCGTAGGCGTGCTGGATGATGTGGCCTGCCTCGTGCCGCAGGATCTGCATGCACTGGCGTTTGGTGCCGCCTTCCACTTCCTTGAACATCTTCCGCTCAAGCCGCGCGAGGCGCGGGTGAGCCAGATAGAAGGGCACGGCGATGCCCGGCGTCGTATCCGGGCTGAACCACTCGTCGGAAATCCAGGCGTGCGCCTGCACCAGGCCTCGTCGCTTCAGCGCACCGTTCAGTTCCTTCAT
>CALMWO010000199.1 GCA_937873805.1 uncultured Hyphomonadaceae bacterium | reverse complement strand
CTGAACACAGGCGGCATGGCCTCTGTCCCGCCGAAAATCCAGAGGTTCACGGGATCCTCGAAGAAGGCCTCAGCCGCAATCCCGCCTACACGCCGCCAGTCGTCTGGCCCGGCCGCCTTCACCCCTTCCGGCAATCTGATGTCGAGCGTGATGGCCGGCCCCCTGATGCTTGCCCGTCTCGAATCCATGCTATCGCTTCCGGGCCCGCAGTCGAGCAAGGAGCGATCACAACATGCTCACCCGCCGCACAGCTATTCTTGCCGCAAGCGCAGGTTTCGCAACGGCGTGCGCGGACAGCCTCGCACAACCGAACAGGTCGCCCGCCTACAAGACGGGCCTCAAGCCGCTGCCCTTCGCCGTCCAGGAAATCTATCCCGCCGCGCACAAGGGCCGCATCCACATCGCTGGCGGCCTTCTTGCGGAGAATGGCCGCGTGACCAGCGTATCCAACCGGCACATCGCCTACGACCCCAGGACGCAAACGGCCACGACGCTGGCCTCCCTGCCTGCCTCGCGTCATCACCCCTACGCGGTGGATCACAAGGGTCGCCTCTACCTGTTCGGCGGCTTCGGCACGAACCCCGGCGCGGTGAACTGGATCATGTCCGCCGAAACGCTGGCTTATGACGACAGCACCAACGCATGGTCGCCGCGCGCATCTGCGCCCTCCCCCAATGCGGAAGCCGTTGCAGCCAGCATCGGCGCACACATCCACATCGTCGGCGGCCGCCGCCCCAAGGGCGCCGCCAACCTCGCCTATGTAGATCACGAGGATACGACCCGGCATCTCGTCTACGATCCCGCCGCCAACACATGGGAAACTGCAGCGCCCGCGCTGAGTGCGCGCAACAGCGCAACCGGCGCCCTCATCAACGGCCTCTGGCATGTCGCCGGCGGACGCAGCATTGCCGGCGGCCCCACCGACACCCACGAAGTCTATGACCCGCGGGAAGACCGCTGGCGCACCGCCGCGCCCATGCCCAAAGGCTCAGGCGCCGGCGGCAATGCCTGTGGCGCCCTCAACGGCCACCTCTATGTCTTCGGCGGCGAATATTTCGACAATGGCGGCCGTGTGCATCCCGAGGCGTGGGAATACAATCCGGCCAGCGATGCGTGGGCCCCGGCCCCGCCCATGCCAACGCCCCGCCACGGCCTCGGCGCTGTTGTGCTGCACAACATGATCTGGCTTGTGGGCGGCGCGAAAAAACCGAGCGGCGTCGACACCAGCGACACGGTCGAGGCTTTCGGCCTCGTTGGCTGACCCGCTTACTCCATCAATGCCGCTATTATGCAGAGGGGATCGCTCCCTAGCAGCTAAGCGCGGTCGCGTAGGCCACGTTGCTTTCGCTCGCGACACGCCAGCCGGCATCACCCTTCACGAGGTTGAACACCTTCGCCTCGTCGCCATCCATCAATCCGCCATAGGCAAAGATGCGACCATACTTCAGCAGCGCCTTGCCATGCGTTGCATCGCTTGCGCAGAACTCGGTCGCATAGATGTCGAGCTTGCCGAAACTGTCATCACGCAGCTGTGCGAATGTCTTGGCCAGAGCAGCTTCGTCCGCACCGACATACACATTCTTGGCTAGCCCTGCGGCGTCGCTGCGATTGAACCCTGCTATCCATTGCTCGATCAGCGGCTTCGCTTCGGCCTCGATCGACGCCGGCTGCGCCAGCGCGGGCGCGGCGACCAGGACGGCAAGAACAAAAACGGCGAGGCGTTTCATAGGCGTCTCCATCAATTCGTCTTGTGAAGCCGAGCCCGCCCGGAACTTCAAGCCGCCAGACGCACACTCAACATCAACGTGATCCGGCTCAATCCAGCGAGGGCTTCCGCAACAACAGCAAGGCTACAAGACTCAGCGCCGCTGCAAGGCTCAGATAAAACCCCACGAATGACAGCCCGCCCTGCTCGGCCAGCATCTGCGCTGCAACCGGCGTGAAACCTCCGCCAATCACCCCGCCAACGTTGAACGCCACGCTCGCGCCCGTATAGCGCACCCGCGCCGGGAAAAGTCCCGGCAGCCACGCGCCCAGCGGCCCGTACACAAAGCCCATCAGCAACAACAGAATCGACAGGAACGCGCCCACCAGCAACAAATCGCCCGACCCGATCATCGGCGCCAGCAGGAAGCCTGCCCCCACCGCCAGCACGCATCCGACTGTCAGCACCAGCCGCGGGCTCTTCGCGTCGGACCAGTAACCCGCCCACACGATCCCGCCCGCCATGAACAGGATCGCCACCAGCTGAACCTGCAGGAACAGCTCACGCGGATAGCCCAGCGTCGTCGTGCCATAGCCAAGCGCAAAGGCCGTCGCGATGTAGTAGATGCAGAAACACGCCACCACGCCGAACGTGCCGCCGATCGTCTCTTTCCAGTGGTCCCGGAACAGCTCGCCCAGCGGCACCATCGGCGGTTTCTCTTTTTCCAGCACCTGCTTGAAGGCCGGCGTCTCCGTCAGCTTCAACCGCACCCACAAGCCGACCGCCACCAGCAGCGCGCTCGCCAGAAACGGGATGCGCCAGCCCCAGTCGAGAAAGTCCTGCGGGCTCAGCATCAAGCCCAGCAGCAGGAATAACCCGTTCGCCGCAATGAAACCCACCGGCGCGCCCAGCTGCGGAAACATCCCGAACCGCGCCTTCCATCCCGGCGGCGCGTTCTCGACTGCCAGCAACGCCGCCCCGCCCCACTCGCCGCCCAGGCCAAGCCCTTGCCCGAAGCGCAGGATGCAAAGCAGCAGCGGCGCAATCCACCCCGCCATCGCATAGGTCGGCAGGAAGGCGATCGCCATCGTCGATCCGCCCATCAGCATCAGCGACCACACAAGCGTCGACTTGCGCCCGATCCTGTCCCCGAAATGCCCGAACACCACAGCACCAACGGGGCGCGCAATGAACGCAATCGCAAACGTCGCATAAGACGACATCAGCTGCGCGCTCGGCGAATCCGACGGAAAGAACAGCGCCGGAAACACCAACGCAGCCGCGGTCGCGTAAATATAGAAATCGTAGAATTCCACCGCCGTGCCAACGAGGCTGGCCGTAAGCACCCGCGCAGCCGGAGCACGTTCTGTGGTTGCTGTCATGATCCGCCCCGTTTCGACCGGTCCCGTAGGGTGCATTGAGCGGAGCGAAATGCACCATCCAGCCACGTTCGCCAATGGTGCATTTCGCTCCGCTCTATGCACCTTACTGGCTACTGGCCCGAAGCTTCTTTCTCCGCCAACCGGCGCTTCAGCGCTTCGCTGGCCTTCTCCTTGACGCTCTCCGAGCGCAGCTGCCCGCAGGCCGCCAGGATATCCCGTCCGCGCGGTGTGCGGATCGGCGAGGCATAGCCAGCCCGGTTCAACACTTCGGCGAACGCCTCGATCGTCTCCCAGTCAGAGCACTCGTATTTCGTGCCCGGCCATGGGTTGAACGGGATCAGGTTGATCTTGGCCGGCACGTGCTTCATCAGCCGTACCAGATCGCGCGCCTCAGCCAGACTGTCGTTGACGCCTTTCAGCATCACATACTCGAACGTCACGCGCTTCGAATTCGACAGGTCCGGATACTGGCGGATCGCATCGAACAGTTCTTTCAGATTGTACTTCTTGTTGATCGGCACGAGCTCGTTGCGCAGGTCGTCATTCGTCGCGTGCAGCGAGATCGCCAGCATCGCGCCCGTACGCGCGCCCAGCTCCGGAATCTTCGGCGCGACGCCCGCCGTCGAAACCGTGATGCGGCGTTTGGAAATCGAAATCCCTTCGCCGTCCGTGATCGTCTCGATCGCCTCGACCACATTGTCGAGATTGTAGAGCGGCTCGCCCATCCCCATGAAGACGATGTTGGTCAGCAGCCGATCCTCGGTCGACGTCGGCCACTCGCCCAGCGTGTCGCGCGCCACCATCACCTGATTGACGATCTCGGCGGCAGAGAGGTTCCGCACCAGCTTCTGCGTGCCTGTGTGGCAGAACGTGCAGGTCAGCGTGCAGCCAACCTGGGACGAAACGCACAGGGCGCCAGCCTTGCCGACATCAGGAATGTAGACGCACTCGGCCTCGACATTCGGTCCGTAGCCGACCAGCCATTTGCGCGTGCCATCGACCGACAGTTGCGAGGCCGAAATCGGCGGCCGCTCCAGCACGAACTTGTCGCCCAGCAGCGCCCGCAGCTCCTTGGCCACGTCGGTCATCTTGGCGAAGTCGGTGACGCCGTAATGATAGATCCAGCGCCACAGCTGCGTCGCCCGCATCCGCGCCTTCTTTTCCTCGACGCCAGCCGCGATCATCGCGAGGCGCAGGCCTTCGCGCCCCAATCCTGCGAGGTTCTGGCCTGCAAGGTTGAGCGTTGCCGCAGCGACGGCTGGCTTTCTGGAAAGGTCGAGTTCAACGGACATTTGCCGGGCTCATACCTCAAACCCGTAAATCACGCGATACCCGGCGCTGCGCAGGCGAAAATGCCAGCAAAACCGGGGCCTAAAAAATATTAGCCATGCCTGCATCCAGGCGACCCGCCCGGCCCCTCTTCTCTCCTGAGAAGCTGCATCGCTCCCGAAAGCAGCCGAAAAATGAGGAAACGCCCATGGGTAGCTTTACCGTGTCCCATACGGCATCCGTGGCCGCCATCCTGATGGCGGCCGCCCTTGCCCCATTCGCCTCGGCCCAGACCCCATCATCGAAGGCTCCGCAACCCGCCCCGCCTGCCCCCGCCTACAGCGCCCCGCGCCCGTCCTTCGGCCAGCCCAGCCTCGAAGGCGTCTGGACGCACAACTTCATCCTGCTGATGGAGGCCTCCTCCCGCGCGCCGACGCTCACCCTGCCGGAGACCGAAGCAAAGGCCATGGCCGCCGCTACCGGCAAGATGATCGGCGACCAGCTGGATCATGGCCTCGACCCCGAAGTGCCCGAGCTGATGCGCAACACCGATGGTCTCGCCATCGTGCGTGGCGAGCGTCGCACGCGGTCGGTCGTCATGCCCGCCGACGGCCGCCTGCCCTACACGCCCGAAGCACGGAAGGAATCCAGCCGCGGGCCGATCGCGAAGTACGCCGACAATCACGAAGAGCGTCCGAACTGGGAGCGCTGCATCACGAGTCTCGGCCTGCCGCCTGTCACCGGCATCGGCACGACCAGTGTCAATCCGCGTCACATCATCCAGACACCCGGCTACGTCGTGCTCCACACCGAGTATGGCGATGAAGCCCGCGTCATTCCGCTCGCCACGACGCACAAGCCGAAGGAACTCCACTCTCCTATTGGCGATGCCATCGCCCGCTGGGATGGCGACACGCTGGTGGTCGAAACAATCGGCCTGCCGGACAATGACCGCGTCCGTTTCTTCTCGACGCTCGTCGTCACCCCCGAGGCCAAGGTGATCGAGCGCTTCACGCGCCTGTCCGCCAACGAGTTGCTCTATCAATACACGGTCGAGGACCCGAAAGCCTATTCGCAGCCCTGGCTTGCAGAATATTCGCTCTACCGCACCGACCAACGCATGTTCGAACACGCCTGCCATGAAGGCAATTACTCGCTCCCCAACATCCTCCGCGCCGAACGCGTGAAGGATGCAAGGAAAGCGACGCCGCCCCCGGGATAGATCGGCGCGTCGGAAACCTTACTCTTCCTTGGCCTGCATCTCGATGATGGGCTTGAAACCGCCCCAGAACATGCGCTTGCCATCGAACGGCATCTTGGCCGGATCATACTTCATGTCCGGATCGGCCATCACCTTCTTCATCACCTCGTCACGGTGCTTGCGGTTCTTGTAGACCGCAAAGGCGAACACCACGGTCTCGCCTTCCTTGCGCTTCACCGCCTTGTAGAAGTCCGTCGACTTGCCCGCCGGCACGTCATCGGCGACCGACTCCCAGTACTGAAGCGCGCCATGCTTTATCCAGACCTTCCCCGCACGCTTGGCTTCCTTCTTGTACGCATCGAGATTCGCTTCCGGCACCGGAAGAATGAAACCGTCGACATAGGCCATGGCGCGTCCTCGATATTGTGGTCCTGACCACAACACTAGGCGGCGAGATCCCGGCGACAAGCTGCGCGGCGATCATTTGATCACGCGCGAGACCGCTCAGTCGCATCG
>CALMWO010000198.1 GCA_937873805.1 uncultured Hyphomonadaceae bacterium | reverse complement strand
TCTCGTGCAGCTTGAAGCATATGGTCCGCTCGGTCAGCCACAATCCGCCATCACCGTCACGTCCCAGCAGTGGATACTTCCGGGGAAGCACATTCGGGAGGGAAACGGCTGGATCGTGGAAATGCCCGGATTTGTGGTGGACATTCTGGACCCCGCTGCCGCGAGTACGATCAAGCTCCCGCCTGCTGACATAAAACTCCGGGCCAATGTCGTGATGATGTGCGGGTGCCCGACAAGCCCCGGCGGCCTGTGGGACTCGAACCGGTTCCAGATCGCAGCGATGATCGAGCACGACGGGCAACCGCTGCCTGAACGGCCCCTCGCCTACAGCGGAACGGCCAGCCAGTACGAGCTCTCGTTTCGCCCAGACACGGCTGGCGTCTACAATGTCGTGGTGCAGGCATATGACGCCACAACAGGAAATACTGGCGTTGACCGAACAACCTTCACGGTCGCGGCGAAGTAGACATCCTGAACACGCACGCATCTCCAACTATTGGACGAAACGCACCGGATGATTGAGAACTCGCCTCAGGCTCGACAATGGAACGCCCGCTACGCAACAGAGGAGTATGTGTTTGGTCGCGAGCCGAACGCGTTTCTGGTTCGCGAGGTCAATCGCCTGCCACGCGCGGCGCGCGTTCTTTGTGTTGCGGACGGAGAGGGCCGGAACGGCGTCTGGCTGGCGCAGCAGGGGTTTGACGTCCACGCAATCGACATATCCGAGGTCGGACTTGCCAAGGCGCAACTTCTGGCAGCCGAAGCAAAGGTCAGCATCCAATTTGAGCTGGCAGATGTGCTGGCATGGTCTTGGCCGCCAGCTGCCTATGATGCCGTGGTTGCAACCTTCATCCAGTTTGTCGGGCCAAGTGACAGATCCAGGCTGTTTTCGATGATGAGGCAAGCACTGAGACACAACGGCTTGCTGTTGCTCCACGGATACCGCCCTGAACAGATTGCGCTTGGCACGGGCGGCCCGCCCCAGATCGAGAACATGTATGTCGAGTCGCTTCTGCGCGCAGAGTTTCGCGACCTGAACATCGAATATCTGCACGCATACGATGCAGTGCTTGAAGAGGGGGCTGGGCATCGCGGGCATTCAGCTCTTATCGATTTTGTCGCCCGCAAGCATGCGTGAGGTCAGTTCGTGAAGATAGGACATCAATTTGGCGTGGCGCTGCTCGCGACTCTCGCGGGATGCGTCACGCCAGCGACGCCAGGCCCACAAGAGGTTGCGGCGGCCATACAGAAGTCCACCGCTGCCGCCGACCTGCTCTTTCAGCGCTTGAGCGTCGAGCTGGCGACCGCTCTGACAAATGGGGGGCCGGCTGCAGCCGTCGCCATCTGCAAGGACCGCGCGCCGGCAATCGCAGCTGAGATTGAGGCCGCCTCAGGCGTCGACATCGAGCGCACTGCACTGCGGGTGAGAAGTCCGGCCAACGCTCCCGATGACTGGGAAATGGCGACGATGCGATCATTCATTGCTAGACGGGATGCGGGCGAGGAATGGGCCAAGATGTCTGCGACGCGAATTGAAGGCCGTGAGCTGAACTGGATGCGGCCAATCCCGCTAGGCGAAATGTGCGCGACGTGTCACGGCGATATAGCCAGTTTCACTCGGGAAACGCGCCTGGCATTGGGTGAAGCCTATCCTGACGATCAGGCGATCGGCTTCAAACCTGGAGAGCTGCGCGGCGCATTCACCGCCCGCGTGCATCTGCCCTAGCCCGCCGCGTTCTCCTCGCACGCCATCGCCAGCAGACCCCATTCGCGACCATCAGCTGTCATATATGCCGACATGCGCATATTTGCACGTTTGACCAGATTGGGTATCGCGTTCGCTTGCTGGCTTGCCAAGATGGCGCAGGCGACCGTGGTAATAACACTGTGTACCGGGCACACCTTGAAGTGGCGTAGCTATCGGATGCAGACTTTGTTCGCCGGGCGACAGGAACAACAGCCAGATGGCGGGATTGCAGGACGAATGTCGCTGGCTGCCGCTGCCGAACCATAAATGAAGCGATCCCAACCGGGACGGATTGGAGTTCTTATCGTGCGCATGCTCAAGGTCTCGCTGCTACCCATGGTCGGTCTGGTGCTTGCGGCCTGCGCATCAGCGCCGGCGGGCGTTCCATCGCTTGGCGCCGCCGACTATGCAGCAATCCTCTCAGACCCGGCTCGTGCTGAGGCGGACAAGAAAGATGACGCAGCGCGCAGGCCCGCAGACGTGCTCGCTTTCGCTGGCATCCGGCCAGGCGCCACGATCCTTGAAATGGAGGTCGGCCGCGGCTGGTATACCGAAATCCTGTCAGCCGCCGTCGGCCCGGCTGGCAAGATCATCACGCAGAACCCGGCGGAGTTCGCGTATTCTTCGCCTGCCCTTGCGACGCGGCGCGCAGCAGGGCGCCTGCCAAACGTTGTCGAAACGACGACGCACTTCGACAAGCTTGAGGCCGCCGACGGGTCCGTGGATAAGGTCATATGGATTCTGGGGCCACATGAACTCTACTACGTGCCAAAGGACTCCACCGGCCTCGGCGACCCGGCAAACGCGTACGCCGAAATCATGCGTGTGCTGAAGCCCGGCGGCGAATTCATTGCGATGGATCACGCCGCGAATGCAGGGGCTCCATCGAGCACTGGCGGCACAATTCACCGCATCGATCCAGCAATCGTCCTGGCCTCGGCAAAGGCTGCGGGCCTT
>CALMWO010000197.1 GCA_937873805.1 uncultured Hyphomonadaceae bacterium | reverse complement strand
GCATCGTGGTGCTGCATCGTGGAACGATCGTGTACGAGACCTTTCGTGGTGCGCTTACGCCTCACCTGCCGCACATCGCGTTCTCGGTGACGAAATCCTTCGTGGGCCTGATGGCTGCGATCCTGGCGCACGAGGGCAAGATCGATCCTGGCGCGCTGGTCACACAGTATATCCCTGAACTTGCGGACACGGCTTATGGCGACGCCACCGTGCGGCACGTCATGGATATGACAATTGGCGTGCAGTATTCGGAGAACTACACCGACGCGAATGCCGAAGTGCGCGCCTATGGCATTGCCGCCGGGTTCTCGCCTCCTCCGCTGGGCTACGCGGGCCCAGACACCATCTTCGACTTCCTGCGCACACTGAAGAAGCAGGGCGAGCACGGACAGGCGTTTGCCTACAAGACCTGCAACACGGAAGTGCTCTCGTGGATTGTGCAGCGCGTGACGGATACGCCGATGGCGCAGCTTCTTTCCGAGCGCATCTGGCAAAAGCTGGGCGTGGAGGAAGACGCACACATCATCGTGGATCGCATCGGCACACCCGCCTGTGGTGGTGGCATGAACATGGCCCTGCGCGACCTCGCGCGCTTTGGCGAGATGTTGCGTCTCGGCGGCGTGTTCAACGGCAATGAGATTGTGCCGGAAGAAGTCGTGGACGACATTGCGAACGGCGGCGATCGCGATCACTTCGCGAAAGCCGGATACACCACGGTTCCGGGCTGGAGCTATCGCAACCAGTTCTGGGTCAGCCACGACAAATTCGGCGCCTACACCGCGCGCGGCATCCACGGACAGGTCTGCTGGATCGCGCCGAAAGCCGATGTGGTAATCGCGCGGTTCGCGTCGCACCCGGTCGCCGCGAACGGTAACAGCATTCTCGACAAGGTGTCGTTACCCGCCTACGCCGCGCTCGCCGATCACCTGATGCGCGACTGACGCCTGCCACACTCGAATACTACTCTGGGAGAACCACCATGATCGAGAACCTCTTTTCGCTGAAGGGCCGCGTCGCGCTTGTGACCGGCGGATCGCGCGGCATTGGCAAGATGATCGCGCAGGGGTTCGTCGAGAGCGGCGCCAAGACCTACATCTCCGCCCGCAAGGCGGATGCTTGCGATGCAACGGCTGAAGAACTCACCGCGCTTGGGCATGCGCCGTGCATCTCACTGCCGCAGGACATTTCGACTGTTGCCGGCGCCAAGATGCTCGCGGAGGAAATCTACAAACGCGAAGGCAAGCTGGACATTCTCGTCAACAATGCCGGCGCGGCGTGGGCGGCAGACTTCGATGAGTTTCCCGAAGCGGGCTGGGACAAGGTTATGAACCTCAACGTGAAGTCCCCCTTCTTCCTGACGCAGGCGCTGCACGCCGCACTGAAGAAGGGCGCGAGCGCAGACAAGCCCGCGAAGGTGATCAACATCTGCTCGATCGATGGCATCAAGCTCAATCCGCTCGAGACATATTCGTATCACGCCTCGAAATCCTCCCTGCTCTACCTGACCAAGCGCATGGCTGCGCGGCTGGTGCAGGACAACATCATCGTCACCGCGATTGCGCCGGGGCCGTTCGCTTCGGAAATGAACCGCGCCGCGCGCGATATGGAAGATGCTGTCGCGTCCCGTACGCCGATGCGTCGCATCGGCCGTGACGAAGACATGGCGGGCACAGCGATCTTCCTCGCCTCGAAAGCGGGCGATTATGTCTGCGGCGATTCGATCGCTGTTGATGGCGGGATCGCCTACGCATCGCTGTCGCAAGGGCCGAGCTAACGCCCCCTGCGATTGTTACGGAACCATTTTGGTTCCGGCGATCTGACAACTTATCGACTGGGTAATTATCGGAACCCGTGACGCCTGACTCCCGTTTTGAGTTCACCACTCTGACGAGAAAGGCGCACGCGTCATGACCCATCATGTCGAAGACCTCATTGCTTATCCGCAGCGCTACTTCCAACGTCCGGGAGAAGTGCTTACCGAACCCAAGCTGACGAACGACCAGCGACGCCGCATTCTGGAAAGCTGGAAGCTTGACGCGCAGCGTCTGGCCGAGAGCACGGCGGAGAACATGTCGGGCGGCGAAGAAACCGACCTGCGTGAAGTGTCGAAAGTCCTTGTTCAACTGAAGACAATGGAAAGCATGCCGGTTGCGCATCAACCGAGCGGGTCTTCCAGTGTCGGTGTCGGCATGGCTGCGGGCGCCCTGCTGGGCGCAGGCGCGGGCCTTGTGATTACGGCCGTTACCGTGCCGTCGCTCGTACTCGTTGCACAGGCGAGCGTTGTTGGCCTGATCATCGGCGGCGTTAGCGGCGCTGTGCGTAAGGCTGTTCGATAATCGGAACGGAAGCGACGAAGGCACGTTGCGTTCGGGCGAGATCAAGGAGTTTGTCATGAAATTGCTCATCGTTTCTGCGGCCATCGCGGCTGGACTTGCGGCGACAGCCTGCACGTCTTCGGGCAACACCGAACGCGGGGCTGTTGGCGGCGCGCTGCTCGGCGCTGCAGCGGGCGCGATTATCGGGAACAACACAGGTTCCGGTGACGCAGGCCAGGGCGCTGCTATCGGCGCTGGCGCTGGGGCTATCGCGGGCGGTGTGGCTGGGGCGTCTTCCGACCACAACCGCAACAATAACAGCAACGCCAATCGTTACGGACCGAATGGCGAAGAGCTGATCTTCGATCGCAATTCGGACCGGTACTATTACGTCGACCGGCGCAGCGGCCGCACCTACTGGGCGAATGGCGAATATCGCGGCTAGTCAGAAAATGCTGAACGATTGCA
>CALMWO010000196.1 GCA_937873805.1 uncultured Hyphomonadaceae bacterium | reverse complement strand
GATCATCGCGGCGCCGGTGCCGGAGGTGATGTGGTCATAGCCGGGGGCGATATCCGTGGTGGGCGGCCCGAGGGTGTAGAAGGGGGCTTCGCCGCAGACCTTCAGCTGCTTCTCCATGTTCACCTTGATCTTGTGCATCGGCACGTGGCCGGGGCCTTCGATCATGACCTGGCAGCCCTTGTCCCATGCGACTTTCGTGAGCTCGCCCAGGGTTTCGAGTTCGGCGAATTGCGCGGCGTCGTTGGCGTCGGCGATGGAGCCGGGGCGCAGGCCGTCGCCCAGCGAGAACGAGACATCGTATTGCGCCATGAGATCGCAGATCTCGTTGAATTTCTCGTAGAGGAAGCTCTCCTTGTGACGCGAGAGCATCCAGCGCGCCATGATGGAGCCGCCGCGCGAGACGATGCCGGTGACGCGTTTTGCTGTGAGGTGGATGTAAGCCAGGCGCACGCCGGCGTGGATGGTGAAGTAGTCGACGCCCTGTTCGCACTGTTCGACCAGCGTGTCCTTGAAGACGGACCAGTCGAGCTTGTCGGGGTCGCCGCCGACTTTTTCGAGCGCCTGGTAGATCGGCACGGTGCCGATGGGCACGGGCGAGTTGCGGATGATCCACTCGCGGATGTTGTGGATGTTGCGGCCGGTGGAGAGGTCCATGACTGTGTCCGCGCCCCAGCGGATGGACCAGACCATCTTCTCGATCTCTTCCTCGACCGAGGAGGTGACGGCGCTGTTGCCGATGTTGGCGTTGATCTTCACCAGGAAGTTGCGGCCGATGATGACGGGCTCAAGCTCAGGGTGGTTGATGTTGGCGGGGATGATGGCGCGGCCGCGGGCGATCTCGCTGCGCACGAATTCAGGGGTGATGAAAGCGGGGATTTCGGCGCCGAAGTCTTCGCCATCGGCGCGGCGGGCTTCTGCGCCTTCAGCCATCGCGGCGCGGCAGATGTTTTCGCGATGGGCCACATACGCCATCTCGGCGGTGATGACGCCGGCGCGGGCGTATTGCAGCTGCGTGAGGGCGCGGCCGGGATTGGCGCGCTGGGGCGTGAGCAGGTTGGGGAATTCGGTGACCAGCTTGTCGCCGGTGACGTGGCCATTGTCTTCCGGCTTCACATGGCGGGCGGTGTAGGGCGAACTATCGCCGCGTGCGTTGATCCACGGCAGGCGGATTTTCGGCAGGCCTTCATGCACGTCGATCGTGACGGTGGGATCGGAGTAGGGGCCTGAGGTGTCGTAGACGCGGACAGGCTCTTCCTTGGCGCTCGGGTGCAGCGCGATCTCGCGATAAGGCACGCGCACGTCGGAGAAGCCGGGCGCGGGGCTGTAGAGCTTGCGGCTGGCGGGCAGCGGGCCGGTGGTGACGCGGAAGGGCTCGATCGATTTCGGGTCGAGGTGCTTGTTCATGGCGTGAGCTCCGTAACGCTGGCGGCGTGGCCGAAAAGGCCTGCGATGATGAGAAAGACGCCGATGATGGCGGCGGGAATGTTCGAGCGCGCGTAGTTGCTAATCGCGAAAG
>CALMWO010000195.1 GCA_937873805.1 uncultured Hyphomonadaceae bacterium | reverse complement strand
CGCGCGCCAACGTTCTCGACCGACGGGTCGGAATAACTGATCGCGACCACAAAGGTTGGTCCCATGCCGCCATCGATCATGTGACGCTGCACCGTGTCGGTCGCCATGTCGAAATACCAGTTGCCGTCGGTGACATAGACAACGGGCGCCTTGCCTCCCGCCGGCAAGGCATCAACCGGCTCGGACACCTGAATGACATACTGCTGGCCGGTGCGCTGCGACGTCACCGCGAACTGGTGCAAACGCGCGGTCCTCGCGGCGACACTATCCGTGGCGATGGCTGGCGACGACGTGGCGCTACATGCCGCGCAGATGGCCAACATCAATGCGCCGACAGCTCCCCTCCACATGCCTTCGATCCCCTCTGGCTCTCGCCAGCATAGGCCGCATCCGCTGCAAAGTGGATCGCTTCAGTCGTGCAAATTTCATCAAGCGGCGAGGCCGCATCATTCCGCAATGCAAACGGGGCGGCCCGAAAGGACCGCCCCGCGAACTTCACCCTGCCCCGAAGGACAGGTATTAGACAGAGACTACTGCAGGAACGACAGCAGGCCGTTGGCCGAACCGAACGTGTTGCCGGTACGATCGCGTGACTTGAGCGAGGCATTGCCGAAGTCGAAGCGCAGCGTTGCGCCCACAACCATGAAGTTGTCTTGATCAGCCACATCGACGTACGAGATGTTACCGCCGATGCTGATCGGCGAATCAGCGAAGCGGTATTCAATGCCGCTGCCGATCTGGAAGCCGTCGCCTTCGCCGAAGCCGGTGTCGACATTCGCCCAGCCAAGACCGATATCGAAGCGCGTGTTGTCGTCGACGAACATGCGATACTCGCCTTGCAGGCCCCAGGCATCCACATCCGTGTCGTCAGCGGACGCATACGCGACCGTCGCTGCCAGCGTGTAGGTGTCGTAGAACTTGGCGTATTCGCCGCCGATCGACCACACGTCCGCATCAGCGCCGCCGCCGTCAACGTTGGCAATGCCAACGAAGCCGCCGAAAGCCTGATTGGCGTCGCGCGAGATAAGGTGAGCTGCACCCGACAGCGTATCAACGTCAGCATCGTCGTTGGTGGCGTAGGCGCCCTCGAGAAGAACGGCCAGGTTGCCGCTGACCGGAATAGTGACGCCGCCATTGATGCCATAAGACTGCGTATTATCGCCGCCATCCGGATCGATGTGCGAAACGCCAGCGCCAATCGTGCCGCTCGTTTGCGCGAAGGCAGCGCCGGAGATCATGGAGAGACCCGCCATGAGAGAGGCGGTCACGACATATTTTTTCACGTTCTTGTCCTGTCGATAGGAGCGGGCGGATTGCTCGCGGCGCTGATCTATCAGCCTGCGGACGGTTTTGCTGTCACAGGAGAGTCACACAACCACCCGCCTCTATCCCTATCGGTGAGAAGCAGCGCGGCGCTGCCGGGCACGGCGAAGACGCAAACGAAAGGGGCGGCCCCGAAGGACCGCCCCACCGTAGATCATCGACATTCGCCGCGAACGGCGAGCGCCTTCATAGGATCAGTTAGAAGCCCTGCAGCGCGTTGCCGAGGCCCGTAAAGGTCGAGCCCTTACGGTCAGCTTGCTTCAGGGTCTCGTCGCCGAAGTTCCAGCGAGCCGTGATACCGAAGATGTCGGCTTCAGCGAAGTCGCCATCGGCGCGGGTGTAGGCAGCGCCAATCGAGAACGGCGAGTTGTCGAAACGGTATTCAACGCCGGCGCCGAGCGTGTAGATGTCGGCGTCGTTGCCGCCAGCTTCAGCGCGAGCAATGCTTGCGCCGAGGTCGAAGCGGAGGTTGTCCGACGCGAAGATGCGGTACGCGCCGTTGAGGCCGTAGGCATCGACATCGGTGTCGTCGTTCGTGGCATAGTTCACGTTGAAGGCGAGCGTCGACGCATCAAAGAACTGAGCGTATTCGCCGCCAACCACGAAAGACGTGCTGTCGTCGGAATCGGCGGCGCCGATGAAACCACCCCAGGCGTTGTTGCCGCCATTGTTGATGAGGTGGGCCGCGCCTTCGATAGCGCCATCGGTGTCGTCGGAATCGTTGAAAGCAGCTTCGAGAAGCGCCGACCACGAACCGCCCGTCGGGATGATGACTTCGCCATCAACGCCGTAGGAGTCCGCGTCACCGAAATCGGTATCGATCTTGGTGAAGTTGGCGCCAACGCTACCCGACGTTTGCGCGAAGGCAGCGCCGGAGACCATGGAGAGTCCCGCCAGGAGAGAGGCGGTTACGACATATTTTTTCACGTTTTTTTCCTGTCGATAGGAGCGAGCGGATTGCCCGCGGCCGCCATCTATCAGTGTGCTGACGGATTCGGCTGTCACAGAAGAGTCACACGTCTGCACGCCTTTTTGGCGCCTCAATCCGTTAATGAAATGAAGCTTGTGCGCTGGCTCTGCGGTTCGACAAAAATCGAAACCTCCAGAACGCTTTGAGGCGCAAAGTTCATGCGCGTCAGCCCATCCCAGGCGATCGTTGAGTTTACGCAACAACCTGTTGACGGCGACAACTTATGACAGCGCGGCTTCGATCGCGGCGCGCAATTCGCGACTCTCCGGCTCGACCTTGGATTTGAAAGCGCCCACCGGCTCGCCCGCTCGGTTGACCAACAGCTTGTGAAAATTCCACGCCGGATGGGCCGCGCGTCCCAGCCGCTCGCGCATCCACTTGTAAAACGGATGCGCGCGCCCACCTTTCACCGCCGTTTTCTCCGTCATCGGAAACGTCACCGCGTACGTCACTGCGCAGAACGCCGCGATCTCGGTTTCCTTCGCAGGCTCCTGCCAGAGGAACTGGTTGCACGGCACGCCAATCACATTGAAGCCGCGCTGGTGATACTCCGCCTGTATCTTCTGCAGGCCCGTATATTGCGGCGTGAACCCGCACTTCGAGGCGACGTTCACGACAAGCAGCGCCTGCCCCTCGAACTTCTTCAGCGGCAGCGGCGATCCATCGATGCCCGTGAACTCGAAATCATAAGCGGTCGTCATGTTCAGAGCGCCCCGTCGATCGCGGCCTTGATCTCAGGCGCTTCAGGCACAACCGTCGGCGCGAACGCCTTCAGCGCTTTGCCGTCCTTGCCGATCAGCAGCTTGTGGAAATTCCACACTGGCTCGGCGGGATCGCCCAGCTCCGCCTTCATCCACTGATAGAACGGATGCGCCGTGTCGCCCTTTACATCGGTCTTCGCCGTCAGCGGAAAATCCACGCCGAATGTCGTCGAGCAGAATGTCTGGATCTCCTCGTTCGTACCCGGCTCCTGCCCCATGAACTGGTTCGACGGCACGCCGAGCACCACCAGACCC
>CALMWO010000194.1 GCA_937873805.1 uncultured Hyphomonadaceae bacterium | reverse complement strand
GAGTTTGCCAGCGCCCACAAAAACCTGGCGCGGGGCAAGGCGTGAGCGAGGCGGCTGTCGCATCGCCGGCGAAGCCGTCGCGCGGGTTTGCGGCACGGCTGTGGGAGTATCAGGCCGAACGCTTTCCGGTGTTCAAGCATGGCGCGCTGATCGCAGCGTTTGGAGCCTCGGCGGTTTGTCTGTCGGCGTTGCTGCGCGGCGCCACGCCGAACTTGCTTGCGGTAGCGGTCGCGGTGCTCGTGCTGTTCGGATTTTTCTTCCAGCTGCGTGTGGCTGACGAGCACAAGGACAATGAGGACGACACGAAGTATCGGCCGGAGCGGCCGGTGCCGCGGGGGCTAGTGACGCTGAAAGAGTTGCGAGGCGTCGCAATGGCGGTCGCCGTGGCGCAGGTGGGCCTGACCGTGCTGCTCGACTGGACGCTGTTCGCGCTGTTGCTGGCCGTGTGGGGGTGGCTTGCGATCATGACGAAGGAGTTCTTCGTTCCCGAATGGCTGAAGAAGCGACCGTTAGTCTACATGGTCAGCCACATGGCGATCATGCCGTTGATCGATCTCTATGCGACTGCGTGCGACTGGTGGCCGGCTGGATATGCTTTGCACGAAGGATTTGGGCTGACGCTCGGGGCGTTCCTGTTGCTGTCGCTGGTGAACGGGACGGCAATCGAGATTGCGCGCAAGTGCTGGGCGCCGGAGCAGGAGCGGGAAGGGGTCGAGACATATTCCAGGCTGTGGAAGCCGGGACCGGCTGGCGTGGCTGTAATGGGGGTCGTGCTGGTTGGATTGACGTTGTCGGCCTTCATCAATGTGAGATCTGAGGCGGGAATCTGGTTTCTCGGCGCTTTGCTGTTGATCAGCGCGTGGGCTGCTTGGTGTGCGATCGATTATGCGGGAACGCCGACACCCAGAACAGCCAAAGCAATTGAGACAGCCAGCGGTGTGTTCGTGCTGTGTAACTATCTTCTGCTTGGGGTGCTGCCACTGGTGGCGTCGCTGTGGCTATCTTGAGCGACGCGCAAACATACGTGCTGACGGGCGATGCGGCGAAGTCGTCAGCGGTTGCGGGCGGCAAGGGCGCGGCGTTGGCCAAGCTGGCGGCGACATTTCCGGTGCCGGCGTTCTTTGTCATTCCGGCGGAAGCATTTGATGAGGTCGGGCTGAGAGCCGAAGCGCGCGAAGAAGTTACGCAGGGGTTGCAGCGGCTGGGAGCGGGGCCGTTTGCCGTACGGTCTTCGGGACGCGAGGAAGATGGCGCGGACAGTGCGCATGCCGGTCAGTTCGATACGGAGCTGAACGTGACAGCGGCAGATGTGCCGTCCGCCGCGCATCGTGTGTGGAGATCAGGTTTCAGCGAGACGCTGGCGCAGTATCGGCGGGCAAAGGGATTATCGGGCGCACCGCAACCTCCGGCAGTGATTGTTCAAGTGATGGTTGAAGCGCGCACGGCCGGCGTGGCCTTTTCGGCTGACCCGGTTTCGGGTGATCGCAACGTTGTCGTGGTGAGTGCGATCCTTGGGCTGGCGGACAAGCTGGTCGGCGGTGAAGCGGACGGCGACAGCTATCGGGTGGACGCAAGCGGTGAAACGCTCGACGCCGAGATCATTGGCGATGCTGCTGTGCTGAGCGAAGCCGAGCGCAGCGAAGTGGCTGCAATGGCGCGGTGCGCAGCGGAGTATTTCGGATCGTCGCAGGATATCGAATGGGCGTTCGATCGGGAAAAGTTGCATATGTTGCAGTCGCGGCCGATCACGACGCTGGGCGCCGCCAAAGCCGAGTCTGATGGCGAACTGACGATATGGGACAACTCGAATATCGTGGAGAGCTACCCCGGCGTGACATCGCCGCTGACATTTTCGTTCGCCCGGTATGCGTATCGACATGTGTACGAAGCGTTCGCCCGAATGATGGGAGTCCCGCTTGGAATGGTGGATGAACATCGCTCTGTGTTCGAGAACATGCTCGGGCGCGTGGATGGGCGGGTCTATTACAACCTGCTGAATTGGTATCGCGCGCTGGCGTTGTTTCCCGGGTTCAAGGCGAACCGCAAGTTCATGGAAGGCATGATGGGTGTCTCGGAGGCGCTGCCTCAGGAGATGGCCGATGCGATTGCACCGCCGACCGAGAGCGGCGTCGAGCGGTTCTTCGACAATCTCAAATTTGCACGTGTGGGCTTCGGCCTGATCTGGCATGAGATCACGATCCGCTTGACCATCGACAAATTCTACGCGCGGCTGAGCACAGCGCTCGCGCGGCCCAACGACGAAATCGACGGCATGTCGGCCACGCAGTTGGCTGCCGAGTACAGGCATCTGGAGCAACAGCTGTTGGCCAAGTGGGATGCCCCGCTGGTGAATGACTTTCTCTGCATGATCGCGTTCGGCGCGGCGCAGAAAGCGATGACCAAATGGGCCGGCGATGATGGGCTGGCCTACATGTCTAGCATGCTGATTGGCCAGGGCGACATCGTATCGGCCGAACCGGCGCGGCTGATCCAGAAGATGGGCGCGATGGTGCGCGAACGCCCCGACGTCGTGCGACGATTGACGATTGGCGAACTTGCGGCGGTGGACGAAATTCCGCAATTGCGTACCGCTTTCGATGCCTACATCGCCAAGTTTGGGGATCGATGCACCCAGGAGCTGAAGCTCGAAAGCCGCACGCTGCACGAGGATCCGGCGCAGGTGTTGATGGCGGTCGCGGCGGCTGCGGCGCCGAAGACGGCGCGCGAGGCCCCGGCTGAGCAGAGCGACCTGCACGATCTGGTTCCAGAGCTTGGCAAGCGGGTGATGGCGCGGTGGTTGTTGGCGTGGGCCAAGGCGCGCGTTCGGGACCGCGAGAATCTGAGATTCGAGCGGACCCGCCTATTCGGGCGCGTGCGGCGCATTTTCCTCGCTATAGGCGCACGGCTGACGGAAGCAGGCGCGCTTGATGAACGGCGGGATGTGTTCAACCTCACCGTTGAAGAGCTGCTGGGCGCCATAGAGGGCGCGGGCGTTACCAGCGACCTCAAGGCGCTGGCGCGGCTCCGTCACTCGGAACTTCGCGCCCAGCTCGCGCGGCCTGATCCGCCGGAGCGGTTCAGCGTGCGTGGCGCGCATATCAGTGGGGTGGCCGGACTGGCTGCGCAAGCAACCGCGTTGGGAGATGGCGCGGAATCCCGCAAAGGGCTTGCCTGTTGTCGGGGTGTCGTGACCGCGAAGGTGCGCGTGATTGAGGACCCGCGCGTGGAAGCGCTGTCGCCGGGCGAGATCCTGGTGGCGCGTCATACCGACCCCGGCTGGATCGCGGTGTTCGCCAACGCCGCTGGCGTGATCGCGGAACGGGGGTCTCTGCTGTCGCACTCGGCAATCGTGGCGCGGGAAATGGGCGTTCCCTGCGTTGTCTCGCTCAAGGGCGTGACGCACTGGTTGAAGACAGGGGATATTGTGCGGCTGGACGGCGGCGCCGGAACGGTCGAAAGAACGGCCCGGGCGGATGATGTGGGGCAATCCGGATAATGGCCGAAACGGACATCGCAAAGCGCGCAGCCTTCGACATCATCAGGTATGCGCAGGCATGGGAGGATGCCGATATCCTCGTTGCGGCGCTGCGCCCGAAGGCGTCCGACACGATCGTTTCGATCGCGTCTGCGGGCGACAATGCACTCGCGCTGTTGGCTGAAGGCCCGGAGCGGGTGATCGCCGTCGATCTCAACCCGGTGCAGCTGGCGTGCGTGCGAATGCGCACCGCGATGTACCGGATGCATACGCATGCCGAGTTTCTTGAGTTGATGGGGTCTCGCCCTTCCGGGCGGCGCAGCCATTTGCTCGATCAGGTCGCGGCGACATTGTCGGACGAGGATCAGAAATTTTGGCTCGGCTTCAAGGATCAGGTTGTGAAGTACGGCGTCGGCGGCGTCGGAAAATTCGAGAAATACTTCCGCACCTTTCGCGAGTGGGTGCTGCCGTTCGTACATAACAGCGAGACGATCGACTCGCTGTTGCGGGAGCGTCACCCGGAAGAGCGCGCGGCGTTCTATGAGCCGCACTGGAATAGCTGGGGCTGCCGGATGATGCTCAAGGGCTTCTTCTCGCGCTTCGTCATGGGAAAGTTGGGGCGC
>CALMWO010000193.1 GCA_937873805.1 uncultured Hyphomonadaceae bacterium | reverse complement strand
TCCGCTTTCATCGCAAGGCTCGACGTTCGACGGCAATGTGATGGGCGGCGTGCAGAAGGCGTTTGAGGATCTGAGCGGCGCGGCGTCCGTCTATGGCGGCATGGCCAGCCCAACGGCGAACCTGCTGCAGGGCGGACCAATGCTGGGCTCGGGCCTGCTCTGGCTCACATCGATTGCGCTGCTGCTTCTGACGCTGGGCATCATCATCGCGACCAAGATCGTGTTGGCCTTCCTGCTGGCGATCGGACCTATCTTCATCGGCATGCTGCTGTTCGATCAGACGCGCGGACTGTTCGAAGGCTGGATGCGCGCAACATTCTCATTCGCCATGGCGCCCCTGGCCGTGAACGTGTTCGGCGCCGTGATGCTCATGATCCTGCAGCCCTTCCTGACGCTGCTGCTTGAGAACGCCGCGCAGGCCAAGTTCGACATGGGACCAGTGATCACCATCACCATCGTTGTGACCGTGTTCGTGATGGTGATGATTTTTGGCCTCGGTGCGGTGGCGGCGATCGGGCGGGGTTTCGGGTTCAATCGCGGGCGGGGCGAAGAGCCTTCGATGCGGCGGCTTCCGGCGCCGGATCGCCCATCGGGTAGCGCCCCGGGCGCGCGGGCCGAGGAAGTTGCTGCGCGAATCGCGATGATCGATCGTTCGCAGGCGTCGGCTGGCTCATCCTACACCAGTCGGGAAGTTTACGGCCGGCGGACCGGCGAGATTGCGGATGCGGTGGCTTCAGCGCCGATGCTGGCCAGCGACCGGCTGGGCCAAGCCTATAGCCGCGCGCCCCGGCCCACCGTCCGGCGGGAGGACAGCTGATGACGAGCTATACGACAGACTGTTCACTTGCGCAGCGCCCCCAAAAGGGTGTCGATACACAACGGGCTCCGTGGGGCGGAAAGCCATGAGCCTTATGGGTCGAGGGAAAAGTCGCGTGAAGGGTCGAACTGCCGCAATCGCCATGCTGGCGCTTTGCGCGGGCCATGCTGCCCTCGCGCCCATGGCTGTGGCGCAGAATGCGACCTATCCGGTGCCGGGGCCCGGTGATCCGCGCATCAAGGAATTCATGTACGATCCCAATGCGATTGTCGGGATCAGAGGCCAGCTTGGCTATGAACTGACCATCGAGTTTGGAGCGGATGAGCGGATCGAAAACGTTTCGATCGGCGACTCGCTCTCGTGGCAGGTGACGCCGAACCGCAAGGCGACGCTGCTGTTCCTGAAGCCGATGTCGAAAGCCAATCCCACCAGCATGACGGTGGTGACGACCGAGCGGATTTATTCGTTCCTGCTCTCCGCGACCGAAAGCAAGAACGCCGATCCGAGCACGCTGCTTCGCCTGCGCTTCCTGTATCCGGCGCCGCCAGCAGCAGCTGATCTCTCGCCGCCGCCTCCGCCGCCTCCACCTCCGCCCAAGCCGGAGGATTTCAACTTCGACTATGAGCTGAAGGGCCAGAAGAACATCCACCCCGTGCGCGTGTTCGATGATGGCGCCGTGACCTACTTCCAGTTCGACAGCCGCAACGCCGCGCCAGCCGTGTTTGTTATCGGAGCGGATGGCAAGGAAGAGATGGCGAATACGCGTATCGCCGGCGACTATACGATTGCGGACTTCATCGCCGAGACGTTCATCCTGCGCTACGGCAAGACGCAGGCCGAGGTGAAGAACCGCTCGTGGAGCAAACGGCCCAAGGCCACACCGGCGCCCCTGCCTCAACCGAGCCGAGGCTGACATGGCACGCGAACCCGCAACACCTCGCGCCGGCCATGATCCCACCTTCGACGTGGATGCGCCACCGCGCGTCGCGCAGAGCCAGAGCCTGTGGCCTATCGTGTTCGGCCTGGTCGGTGCGCTGGCGCTGGGCGTGATTGTATTTCTGCAGCTCGACTCGAACCGGGCGACGATGGAAACGGCGCGGCTGGCGGGTGAACAGTCAGCGGCGAATGCAGAAGCACAACGACTGGCAGCGGCGACCGTGCAACCGGCGGCGGTGATGCCCGCGTACACGCCGGTGGAGCCGGCGCCCGTGCCCGCGGAAACCGTTCCGCTTGTTGAAGTGCAACCGCCGCCTCCGCCGCCCGTTCCGGCAGGCCCGACGCAAGGCGAGCTGGATCGTTTGCGCGCGCCGGCGCTGGTTGTTGACCTCGGTGAGTACAAGGCGCCAGCAGCCGGAGCTGCGACCGGACCGAATGGCGCGCCGCTTGATCCTGCCGCAATCTCCGGCGCGATGAGCAATGCAGCGGCCCAGAACGCGAATCCCGACGAGCGCTTTGCCCAGAGACTTGGCGTTGGCGATTCATCGAAGCCTGCGCGCGCGAGCCAGTTGAGGGATCCATCGAACACGATCATCGAAGGTACGGTGATCGCCGCGGTTCTGGAAACGGCGCTGAATTCCGACCTGCCCGGATATGTTCGCGCGGTGGTGACGCGCGATGTGAAGGGCTTTGACGGAAGCAGGACGCTGGTGCCACGCGGCCCGCGTTCGATCGTGCAGCACAAGTCCGGCGT
>CALMWO010000192.1 GCA_937873805.1 uncultured Hyphomonadaceae bacterium | reverse complement strand
GAAATCAGCCGCGAAGATTTTCGGCCGTCCTACGAATTGGGGATGCCTCCATCCCCCAATCTCTATGTTTGCGGACCTTTCGACGGGCGCACGCTTTGCGTGCTGCTCAGGATGAGGGCTATTGGGCGATGTCATCCTCGGGCTTGACCCGAGGATCTTCTTCCAGCGCGGCCATGATGGCGTTTCGAGAAAGGAAGGTCCTCGGTTCAAGCCCGAGGATAACAGGGGCGGTGTGGCTTTCCGGCCCTCGCTTGTGTTCTGGCGTGCTTTCCACGCGATCCGCCTTCCCCGCCTGCGGGGGTGGGGAGCGCAAACAAAAACCCCGGAGATTGCTCTCCGGGGTTTTGCATTTTGCAGTCTGGATCAGATCAGCTTGCGAAGCCGATCCAGCGGCCGCCGGCGGCGACGGTGACCCAGGTCAGGACCGAGAACATGGCCATGAGTTTCGCCGTCGGGGTCGAGGCTTCCGTCCGGCTCTGGTAGATTTCCCAGCCGAACAGCGCAGCGAACACCACCGCGCCCGCGACCGTGAGCCAGCGCGAGATTTCATCATAGAGCGGTTCGTAGGTGTTGAAGCCGACGATCCAGTACATGACGAACATGCCGCCAAACAGGAGCGCGAAGGCCCCCACGGCAAGCCAGCGGGTGCGCACCCCGAAGATGATCAGGATGGCGTAGCCGGCGCTGAGCGGGTGGAAGAGGCCCGGCGCCGAGATCTCGTCCGAGCCGAGGACGCCGAGGGCGACCAGCCAGAGGAGGAAGGCGATGCCGGCGGCGATGAGCACGCCGGTGGACGTGCGGCCATCATTCTTCGCGATCGCGTTGGTGACGCCGAACGAGAAGATGCAGGCCGACGCAAGCGACGTCATTTTGATGAAGAACGGAACGGAGTTGTAGAGTTTCTCCGAGTTCAGCATGCCGATGATGATGCCGGTGAAGAGAACGATGGCGAGCCCGGCAATGAACCATGGCCGCGTCGTCCGCTCCATCTGCGGCAGCGGTTCTTCCTTCAGCCCTGCGCCCATGAGGCGGAGGTTGAGGAGGATGACCGCGCCGCCCATCAGCGCGAGGCCCACGAGGTGGAGCGCGCCGAACGGGGCGTAGATGTCCTGCAGCAGGGAGATCGGCCAGATTTTGGGCATGCTGGCGACGAAGTCGGAAGCACCCGGAACGTTCTTGAAAATTTCTTCGAAGGTCATGGATCAGTTCCCCTCACCAGGAGTGGGTTGAGCGGGGGCGGGTTCTTCGGAAGGAGCAGCGTCTTCGGCGGGGGCCTCTTCGCCCTCGACCGCTTCGCCTGTTCCGTCATCGGGAACGGCTTCTTCTTCGATGATCTCCTCTTCGATGACTTCTCCGCCATCTCCCTCACGGAAGGCGAGGGCGCTGTCGCACTCCTGCAGCACGTACATCAGCGAGCCGGGCGTGGTGGTTTCCTTCTCGCAGTAGAACCAGTCGTACGCGATGAAGCGGCCGAAGATGATGACCAGGAACCAGGCCAGCATCGACAGCGCGCCCGACAGCTTCACGACCAGCGGTAGGCCAGGCGTGCGCTTGTGGATGATCATGAACAGCGCAACCAGCGCGACGATCGACAGCAGGATGCGGATTGACGACATCACCCACGGATCGCCCGGGATCAGGAACGAGACCAGCAGGACGAAGGAGGCGGCGATGAAGGCGCCAAGCCAAAGCGCCTTCTTCACGGGAAGCGGATCGGTCATCGGCGGGATGACGTCCCACGCGATATCGCTTTTCTGGACCCTGTAGTGGAACCAGAGAATGTTGATCATGGCCGCAACCAGGAACACCATTTTCAGGCGGAACCAGATGTTGTGGTAGTACATCAGCGGGTCGCGGCCGACGAAGGCGATGACGCCGGTGACCACCATCGCCATCAGCGAGATGATGGTGATCGGCAGGACGCGATCCGACAGCTTCGAGAGCGACATGTTCTTGAACGCGATGCCCATCATGCGCAGGTCGATCATCCAGATCGTGCCGGCGAAGAACATGATCGTGAGCACGTGCGTGCCCTCGATGATGTTCCACATGAAAAGCGACTCATGGAGCTGGTGCGACCAGGACTGTCCGTCCTCTCCGAACCTGCCCAGATCCTCACGGATCCAGTTGATGAAATCATGGAGCAAGTCTTGTCTCTCCCCTTCGGAGCGCCCGTTTGCCGGGTCGCCCAAGTTTTCTGATGGCTGAGCCTAAGTGTTTCAGGGCCTGAGGGTTTCAGGCCTTACTGGTTTTGCGGCGGCGGCGTGCGGTTCGGCAGTTCCGGCAGTTTGGCGTCAACGCCGGGGGCGTCGCCCTGGACGTAGTGGTTGTGACAGGCGACGCACGCCTCGTAGATTTCGCTGCCGGCTTCGAAGAAGGCCTGCTTGTCCTTGGCGAGGGCCGTGGCCTGCGCTTTCATGGCGGCGGTGTACAGCTGGTTGGCCCAGTCGACCCAGCGGCGATCCTCATCCAGCGGACGGCCCGGCAGGAGCAGGGCGTTGGACGCTTCGGCCAGCGTGAACGCGGCGCTTTCAGCGGCAACCCACCCGGCTTCGTCGGTCGGGAAGAGCTCGTGGACGCCGTCTGCGTCGATCAGCCAGCCCTGATTGTGCCAGACGCCGAAGGCGCTGAAGTCGATGACGTGCGCCATCAGGTCTTTCATGACGGTGCCGGTCTTGAAGTCGGCGAGCGTGGCGCCGCCCATGCCTTCGCCGGGCGTGCCGGTGGCGACGGATGGCGTGTCGTCCGAATTGGGTGAACAAGCGGCGATAGCGAACGCCATCGCGAGCGCTGCGGACATGCGGATCATGTTTCTTCCCCGTGGGCCAAGCCGGTCTGGACGGCGTGTTCGCCTATCCTTGCCGGCATAGCATAAGTGCTCCACCTATCCGCAACGTAACGCGCTCCTTCGCCATGCGCCATGGTCTGGGTGTCGCAGATTCACTGGATTCAACGCATTGACCCCCGTCAAACCGTCGTCACGCGGCCCTTTCCACTGGCAGGGAAATGGGGGTACAGCGATGGAAAACCCGGGCGTTTCGAAACATCGGTCCGGGCGAGGCAGGGAGAGCTGATTTGACCAACTTCAATTTGAAGCGCGGTGCGCTTGCCGCAGGTGCGGCATTCGCCTTGGCGTTGTCTGCCTGCGCGACCGCGCCGGCTGGCGTCGATCCGTCGACGTCGTCGCTGGTGCAGGGCGATGCAGCAGCGCTGGGCTTTGACCCGGCCAAGCTGGGCGAGATCCGCACGGCGCTGAACGCTGACGTGCAGAGCGGCAAGATCCCGGGCGCGTACCTGCTGATCGGCCGGGACGACAAGATTGCCTTCAGCCAGGGTTTTGGCGTGCAGGGCCCCGGCCAGACGACGCCGATGACCGACGAGACGATCTTCCGCGTGTTCTCGATGACCAAGCCGGTTGTCGCTGTGACGGCGATGACGCTGGTGCAGGAAGGCAAGCTCGACCTCGACGCGCCGGTGTCGAAATACCTGCCGGCGTTTGCGAACATCAAGGTCTGGCAGAAGGACGGCGATCCGACGCCGTCGACCAAGCCGATGCTGGTGCGCCAGCTGATGAGCCACACGTCCGGCATCATCTATTCGTTCATCCAGCCGCAGCTGCCGATCTCCAAGGCGTGGGTAGCGGGCGGTGAGCCCCGTACGGACCTTTCGGCCAAGGATTGGTCCGAGCAGGTTGTCGCCAAGCTGCCGATGATCGCGGAGCCGGGCGCAGCCTGGAACTACAGCCAGGGTCTGGACGTGCTGGGCGGCGTGATCGAGGCGATCACGGGCCAGACGCTGGGCGAGGCGATCCAGGCGCGCGTGGCGGGTCCGCTGGGCATGACCGACACGGCGTTCTTCCAGCCGGCTTCGAAGTCTTCGCGCTTCGCACAGTCGAAGAAGGAAGACCCGCTGTATTACGACTACACGGCGGCGCATCCGTTCATGTCGGGCGGCGGCGGCCTGTCGTCGACGCCGGAAGACTATCTGCGCTTCGTGCTGATGCTCGCCAATGGCGGCACCTACAAGGGCGTGCAGATCCTGAAGCCGGAAACGCTGAAGCTGATGCTGGTTGACCAGACGACGGCGGAAGTTCGCGGCAAGGGCCTGTTCTTCCCGGGCGCAGGCATGGGCTTTGGTCTGGGCGTATCGCTGGTGATCGACGACACGAAACAGCGTCCGGCCAATGGCACGTTCTCGTGGAACGGCATTGCGGGCACCGAATGGTGGTATGATCCCAAGAACGATCTGTTCATGGTGTTCATGATCCAGGACCGCGCGCTGCTGAGCGAATACCAGAAGAAGAACCGCACCTGGATCTATGACGCGCTGAAGAAGTAGCGCCTCTGATCTGACGAAACGGGAAGGGCGGCTCTGGTTGGAGCCGCCCTTTTTGTTTCCAGTGCGTCACTGTGCGCGCCGTCAGCGCCGCAAGGTTTCGCGCATGGGCGTGATCGAGCGGGGTGAGGGATGTTCTGTCTGCGCGATACTGCTAAGCGACCCGCATGGATTCGTATCTGCTGATCGTGATCGCGGGCGCGATACTTGCCGGCTTCGTGCAGGGGCTTTCGGGCTTCGCATTTTCGCTGGCTGCGCTGTCGATCTGGACATGGGCGGTCGATCCGCAGCTGGCGGCGCCGATGGCGGTGTTCGGATCGCTGGTGGGACAGCTCGTTGCGCTGCCGCTGACGTGGAAGGGGACGGACCTGAAGCGGGTGGCGCCGTTTGTGATCGGCGGACTGCTGGGCGTGCCGCTAGGGATTTTCCTGCTCGGCGTGCTTGATCCTTCCGGGTTCAAGCTGGGGCTTGGGGTTTTCCTGCTGGTGTATTGCCCGGCGATGTTCTTTGCGCCGTCGACATGGGCCGTGCGGTGGGGCGGGGCGTGGGCGAATGGCGCGGCGGGCTGGCTGGGCGGCGTGTTCGGCGGCATTGGCGGGTTTGCGGGCGCGTTGCCGCAGCTGTGGTGTACGGTGCGCGGTTGGGACAAGGACACGCAGCGCGGCGTGATGCAGGTGTTCAACATCTGCATGCATGTGGCGACGCTGACCGGATATCTGATCGCCGGCGATCGCATCACGGGCGAGACGCTGTGGATGTTCGCGGTCATCACGCCGGCGCTGGTTGTGCCGGTGTTGCTGGGAGCTCTGGTGTTCAGGCGGCTGGACCAGAGGGCATTCCGGCGGATCGTGCTGGGGTTGCTGTTTGTCTCCGGCGTGGTGCTGACATGGTCGAGTGTCGGCGCGATGTCTGGGTAGGGTCGTGAGTACGCCCTCGTCTGTTGGAGGACGAGGGCGCAAGCTCAATTCTTCTTCACGCCGCGCAGATCGGCCATGCGTTGCCCGAGCAGGATGTTGGGCAGCGAGTAATTGTGCTCGTGGCAGGGCGAGGGGAACATGCCGGTGGCGGAGGTGTGGAAAGAGTACTCAGCGAGCCATGGGGCGGAGTAGGCTTTCGGATCCTCGACGGTGAACTGGTAGAGCAGCTCGTCTTTGGCGATGCGCGTGAAGCGCTCGATCACCTTCGCGTCGGCGCTCACCAGGAATTTCTGGAAAAGGCCACGCACGGCTTCGCCTTTGGGCTGGCGGATGGTTTCGATCACCAGCGTATCGCCATCCCAGCGGGCGATGGCATCGCCATACCAGTTGGTTGGGCCGGCTGGCTTGTGCGTGGCGGTGATCGGAATGATGCGGGCCTCGTCGCCATTCTCGCCGTGGATGACGATGTGATCCGATGTCTGGATGAATTGCAGGCGGTTGTACGAGATGGTCGCGTGGTTGGGTGATGAGCCGCTGAGCACGAGGCAGCGTTCGCCGCTGGGGCGCTGTTCGTAATCGTCCATCTCGTCAGTTGAGACGGAGACGATCTTCTTGGCTTCCGGCGTGAGCGGCACTTTTCCATCAGCGGGAAGGACGATGAGGCGGGAGCGGCGCTCGCCGCGCACCAGCGGGAGGCCATCCGTGCCGCCGATGATGACATGGCCCTCGGGGTCGATGCTGAAGTTGGGGTTGGACATGATGCCGTTGACCATCGTGTCGACGAAGGTTTTGCTTTCCGCCTCCGAGACGACGAGCGTTTTCAGCATCGGGCTGGATTCGAAGACGGGGAAGAAGTTGGTGGCCCAGACGGCGCCCTGGAAATCCGGGCGGCCATCCGGCGTACGAGGCAGGCCGGGCTCAGCAGCGAGCGAGGTGGGCGTGTAAGCTGGCGCCGGTGTGGCTTCCGCTGTCTGGGCGCTTGCGAGTGGCGTGGTGAGAAGGAAGA
>CALMWO010000191.1 GCA_937873805.1 uncultured Hyphomonadaceae bacterium | reverse complement strand
CTTCGAGCGAGGCAGCCTGCTGTTCCGTCCGGCGCGACAGGTCGTCTGCCGCGTGAGAGATTTCCGACGCTGCCGTTTTCACACCGCCGGTGTTGTCGTTGATGCCGCGCATCGCCGCCTGCAGCTTGTCCATCGCCGCGTTGAAGTTGCGCTTGAGCTGCTCATAGGCTTCCGGCACGTCCTGCTCGAGACGATAGGTCAGGTCGCCCGCGGCAAGGCGCGACACGCCCGCGCCAAAGCTCTCATTGACCACGGCCTCATTCTTAACCTGCAGAATTTTTTGCGCCTCGCGATGATCCACCGCTGCCTGCTTGAAGGCCGCAAGCGCGCCGCCCATGGCGCCGATCTCGTCACCGCGGCCAACATAAGGCGCCTCGATCGATTCATCGCCACCAGCCAGACGCGTCATCGCGTCCGTGATTTTCTTGACCGGCTTGATGAAAAGCGCACCGATGCCGAAGGCGAGCAGGCCCGCAATCAGCAAGCCGGCAGCAACCACGATGGCGATCATGATCCTGGCGATGTCTGCGTTGGCGTTCGCCGACGTGATGCTCGCCATGGCGTCAGTGGCCATGACGTCGGTCACCTTCCCCATTGCGCCTTCCAGGGCTTCGAACTGCTTCATGAAGCCCGTCAGGCCCGCCATGGCGTTGGCTGGGTCGGTTTCCGCCAGCGCCACCAGCCGCTCGGCAGCCGCGATGTACTCGTTCAGCGGCTGCTGAACGTCAGCCAGCGCCGCGCGAATTTCGTCCGAGACGTCAAGTTCGCCTTCGTGCGAAAGCTGGGCTCGGAAAGTCTCGGTGTGTTCCTTCATGCCGGCCTTCACGTCGGCCATGCTGAGCCCGGACCCCGGGGACAAGCTGGTCAAGGCCGCAAGCACGTCTGCGCGAAGCGCATCGTGCATCATGTCTGCGGTCATGTGCGACTGCAGCATGTCGGCATCCGTTTCGGCGTCCAGCAGACCCGTCGTAAGGACCGTCGTGCTCCAGAGGTTTGCACCGCCGCACACCGCGACTAGCGCAAACATTGAAACCGCTCCTGCAAGCGCCTTCTGGCTTAGTGTCCTGAACATGTTCCGTCCCCTGTAGTCTGATAAGTTCTTTAGTATTCCAGTGTGGCGCGTAGAGTTGCGACGACGACCGCGTCGCGCTCCGTGTCCGCGGCAGGATTGTGGATGACCTGCAGGTCGGGCTGCAGCGTCAGGTTCTCGCCGACCTTGTCGGCATAGGTGATTTCAATCGCAGACTCGCCACGGGCGGACGCAACGCCGAGATCACGGTCGTTGGCGCGCTGGCGCGAGTTGATCAGGCCCTGGTTGAGACCGAACGAGAAGGCAGAGTCGGGCCGCGAAGCGAACACCGGCGATGCCAGCACGCCTGCCTGCCATCCGCCGACATAAGGCGAGGTCTGGCCGTCGGCCGCCCCTGCCCGCAGGAAGCCCGTCAGCGAGCTGTCGCCGAACGAACCAAGCGGGCCTTCAAGGCTGGCATAGACGCCTTGCGCATTGCGCTGCACGGGCGCGCCGAAGCTGTCCGTGTCGCGGATATCGTCCTGCGTCTCGGTATAGCGCCACGCGCCGACGCGAACGCTCAGATCGCCCGAGTGAACCCACTCGCCGACCAGCAGCGCGCCGCTGTCAAAGGAAGTATCCACGCCGCCCGGATCGCCGAACACGCCGGCGCTGGCGTTCAGCACGGCGCCCTGGATGCGTTGACCGTCAGCCACGTCCCAGCGCGCGCGCAGAGCAAGCGCCGTGGATGGGAAGATCGAAGGACCGTTCGGACCCGTAGCGGCAAGTTCCGAACCGATGCCGAATGCAGGCGCAATCAGCAGGCCGGCGGATTCCGTCTGGTAGAACTCGCTGTTGAGATCGTAGAGACCCGTCAGCAGGCTGGCGCGGCCGTCGGCAAATTCCTGTTCCAGCCAGAGCTGGTAAAGCTTGGCGCGCGGACGCCCGACTTCGATATTGTCGATGCCCTGCAGCGTGCCGGCGAGATCGTTCGGAACGCCGCCCGTGTTCGACAGCAGGTGCCCGTAAACCTTGGCGGCCGACCAGCCGACGAGATCTTCCAGCGAGAATTCCGCAGTCAGTTCGAGGTCGTCGAGGAACCGGCCGGCCTTGCTGACGCCTCCAGCAACCACGCCAGAGACATCAGCCTTGTAGGTCAGTCCGAGAGCGACGGCGTCCGTCTTCCCCTCGGGCGCTTCTTGCGCCCATGCCTGGGCGGAGGCGTCCATGGTGAGGAGACCGTACGCCAGCACGACAGCTGCGGCGCCACACTTCAAGGTGAAACCGAGGCAGGGGTTGACGGGAAGCATGGCTAGAAATCCTCCCAGGTGTCTTCGTTCGTGTCGGCGACCGGTTTCAGCGCGGCGTTGCCGTGCGTCGGCAGCGGACGAGCCGGTGCGGCAGCGCGCGGCGCAGCGGCGCGTTTCGGCGCAGCCTTGACGACGCGGGCGGCGGGAGCGGCGGGAGCGGCAGCGCCCGAGCCGATGTCGAATTTCGAAGCAAGTTCGGAAAGCTCGCCGGCTTCCTTCGCCAGTGAGTGCGAAGCAGCCGTGGACTCTTCCACCATCGCGGCGTTCTGCTGGGTCACCTGGT
>CALMWO010000190.1 GCA_937873805.1 uncultured Hyphomonadaceae bacterium | reverse complement strand
AATCGTCAGGCCAAGACCGACGCCGGAGATGTTCTGGTTGCGCGCGGGATCGAGGCGGCTGAAGGGGCGGAAGGCGTCCTCGTAATTCTCGGCGGGAATGCCGGGGCCATCGTCTTCTACCGTGATCACGGCTTCGCCGGGCGCAGTCGTGACCGTGATGCGGACCTGACTGCCGTGGTCGGCGGCGTTGTTGGCAAGGTTGGAAATGGCGCGCTTCAGGGCGAGGGAGCGCACGCGCATCGAGACTGGCGCGGGAGCAATCAGGTCCAGCTCGGTGCGAGCAGACGCGGCGGCGGTTGCTTCACGCGCGATCGCTGTGATGTCGGCTTGCTGCGACTGTTCGCCTTCTTCGCCGCGCGCGAAGGCGAGATAGCCGTCAAGCATCTGCTCCATTTCTTCGATGTCTGCCTTGGCGGCCTTGGTGTCGTGATCCTTGGGAAGCAGGGCAAGCTCCAGCTTCAGGCGTGTCAGCGGGGTACGCAGGTCGTGGCTTACGCCAGCAAGCATGGCGGTGCGCTGGTCGGCATAGCGGCGGATACGGTTGCGCATGCGAAGCAGCGAGCGAGCGGCCCGGCGCACCTCGATTGCGCCTGATGGCTTGAAGCTCGGCACATCCTCGCCCCGGCCGAACGCATCGGCGGCCCAGGAAAGTTGTACGATCGAACGCACCTGATTGCGGAGAAACAGATAAGACGTGAGCAGCAACAGCAGACTGAACGACACCGTCCACACGATGAAGATATGCGCGTTGATGATGATCACGCGCTTCCGGTCCATCTTCGCTTCGAGCAGCCCGTCTTCGGAGAGCAGGCGAATGGTCAGCAGATCGTTCGGAAGATAGCGATATGACCAGGAAAGGTCCGGAAAACGGATCTTCAGCTCTTCGCCCAGTTCATCGCAGCAATCGCTGCCTTGCGGCCTGACCAGCGACTTGACGCCTGGCGTAAAGCTCACCTCCATCAGGCCCGCCCTTCGGAAACCCTCGGATATCTTCGGCCAGTCCTGCGGGTTCTCGTGCCGCTCGCTGATGACGTAAGCCAGTTCCTCAGCAACCGCGCGGGATAGCCTGCTGTTTACCTGCTGAACGTGGGTGTAGAAAAAGTACAACGTCATCGACACGACGAAGATGATCATCGGAACGATGAGGATCAGGATGTGCCGGGCGTTGTAGCCTCTCGGCGTATAGTCGCGGAGACGCATGTCAGTCCCCGGTCAGCCGGTAGCCGACGCCGCGAACGGTCTGCAAGTGGACCGGTTCGCGCGGGTCGCGCTCGATCTTGCGGCGAAGGCGTGTAACCTGCACATCGACGGAGCGTTCCACCCCGGCTGCGGTCAGCATGGCCAGTTCATGCCGCGATATGGCCGCTCCCGCGCGGCCTGCGAGGATAGAAAGCAGCTGCGTCTCGCTTTCCGTCAGGCGGACGAGGCGTCCATCCTTGCGCAGCTCGCCCTTGTTCACATGGAACACCATGCCGGAAAGCTTCAACTCTTCGACAGGCGCTTCCGGCGTCGCGCGCTTGAGGATCGAGCTGATGCGAAGCGCGAGTTCTTCCGGCTCGAATGGCTTCGATAGGTAGTCGTCGGCGCCGATCTTCAGCCCCTCAATGCGTTCCGCCGGCAGGCTGCGGGCAGTGAGCAGGATAACCGGCGTGTCTGATTTTTTCTCGCGCACGCTCTTCAGCAGGGAAAGGCCATCTTCTCCGGGCATCATCACGTCGAGAATGACGAGGTCGAACGACATGGTGGACATCAGCTTGCGCGCCGAAGCCGCGTCCTTGGCCGTGGTTACGTCATGGCCTTCGCGCGTGAGATAGCGCTTCAGCAGATCGCGCAGACGGTCGTCATCGTCGACCGCCAGAATATGGCCTTTGATGTTCACGTCTCGCCCCGGGCGCGGAGAAGTTCGGAGAGGACGCGCCGCGCGCCGCTGACGGCGTCAGGGCCAGCTGTGAGAAAGGCCTGGCGCAGGGCAGTGCGGCGGCGTTCGGTCGCCTCGCGTGTGAAGGTCGCGCCTTCCTGTGTCAGCGTCACCAGACGGCGGCGGCGGTCGCGCGGATCGGTTTCGCGCCTCACGAAGGTGCGCGCTTCAAGCTGGTTGAGGTTGCGGGCAAGCGATTGCTTGGGGGCGCCCAGACGCGCCCGCAGGTCGCCCACATCCATCGGGCCGAGGTCATGAATCTCCTGAAGGATATCCATCTCCGGGGCAGAGATGTTTGCGGCAGCTCCGGCTGTTTCGGCCAGTTGCGCGATTTTTCGCGAAGCAGCCCGGATAAGGGCCGCGCCCTCGTTCAGGTCCTGATCGCGCAGGTATAGCCGTCCATCGCCTGCGGAAGAGGCGCTGGCCGCCGGAGCGGGAGTAGGCTGGGGTCGGTTGACAGGTATGGCCACGACCGGACAATGGGAGAGCAGGACGCGAAACTCAAGACAGAACCCCGTACCTGCGTCTTCCAAGGACCTTATTATGGCTGCCCCTACTCCTGGTTTCGTCCCGTACGACGATCGTGATGGCTGGATCTGGCTGGATGGTAAAATCGTGCCGTGGCGCGACGCCAAGATCCACGTATTGACGCACAGCCTGCATTACGGCGCATGCGTATTTGAGGGCGAGCGGGCCTATGAGGGCAAGGTGTTCCGGTCGACGGACCATTCCAAGCGCCTGCACAAGTCGGCCGAGCTGGTCGGCTACAAAATTCCCGTGCCGGTGGCCGAGCTGGATGCGGTCAAGCTGGAGCTGATGCAGAAGAACGGGCTGGAGGATTGCTATATCCGCGCGTTCTCGTGGCGGGGTTCGGAGATGATGGGCGTTTCGGCCCAGCAGGCTTCGATCCGCACCTGCGTGGCGGTCTGGTATTGGGGCAACTATTTTGCCGACAAGACCAAAGGCATCCGCGTGACGATGTCTGACTGGCGCCGCCCGGCGCCGGACACGATCCCGTCGGCGGCGAAGGCTTCGGGCCTGTACATGATCTGCACGATGTCGAAGCACAAGGCCGAAGCCGAGGGCTTCTCGGACGCGCTGATGCTCGACTATCGCGGCTATGTGGCCGAGTTGACGGGCGCGAACGTGTTCCTGATCCGCGATGGCGCAATCCATACGCCGACCCCGGATTGTTTCCTCAACGGCCTGACGCGTCAGACCGTGATCGAGCTGGCGCGTGCCCGTGGCTTCGAGGTGATCGAGCGTCACATCACGCCGGATGAGCTTTCGACGTTCTCCGAGTGCTTCATCACGGGGTCGGCTGCGGAAGTGACGCCGGTGGCGGAGATGGCGGGCCATCACTACAAGCCCGGCAACATCACCGGAACGTTGGCCGACGATTACAGCCTGCTCGTGCGCAACAAGATCACGCTTGAGCAGGTTCGCGCGGGATCGAAAGTATCCTGAGCGCATTGCTATCTGCGAGGTGAACGATCGGCGCGAAATCCCCGGATTTCGCGCCGCTCTATTTCAGCGTCGCGAGCATGTCCTGGATTCTCACAGAGACGAACCTCACGGCTGAATCCGCCACGCCGTAAGGGATCAGCAGACGCTCGCCCACGCGGATCCAGGCCGCGGCGGCGTACGCACCGCCGCCCACGCGGAGCATGCCGCACGTGTACACGACATTCGGCACATAGCCTTCGCGAGTTTCATCCACGGGGGCCAGGAATGGCTCAACCGAGCGGCCAATCACCTTCGATGGGTCTTTCTTGTCGAGCAGGACGGCGCCCATCGAATACTGCCGCATGGCGCCGACGCCATGGGTCAACAGCAGCCAGCCCTCGTCGATCTCGACGGGCGAGCCGCAATTGCCCATCTGCACCAGCTCCCATAGGTATTTCGGCCCCATGATGCGCTTGCCGTAGTTCCAGACAAAGCGGTCGTCGCTTTGCAGGAAGTGCAGCGACTCGTGATCGAGGCGGCCAATCGCGCAATAACGCCCGTCGATCTTTCGCGGGAAGAGGGCGAGGCCCTTGTGGCCGGACGCCGCGCCGCGCAACGGGGTCAGATTGAATTCGGAGAATCTCTCCGTCGTCAGCATTTCGCAACCGACATCCCGGCCGGAGAAAGCGGTGTAGGTGCCGTAGTAGTGCTGCATTCCGTCGTCTTCGGTGAATTGCACCAGACGAAGATCTTCCAGGCCGTTCTTCTGCGCCCGCGTGATCGGGAAGATGACGACGCC